>CANGRP010000011.1 GCA_947456005.1 Caulobacteraceae bacterium | reverse complement strand
TCCTGGACGCCGCCAAGGAGGCCTACGAGGCCACGGAATGGTCGGGACGGGCGGACCGGCGCAAGAAGTCCGGCCGCAAGGCGCGCGTGAAGACCTGACCCGGCGCCGGGTCAATTCCGCCGACCGGACAGGATTGCCCGGGCTCACGGCGATCCAGAGATAACTTTCTGCCTGTTTTTCAACACTCAAGTCCTGGCTCAGCCCTTGCTGGGCTCCTGGCGAAACCCTTCGCCGGAGCTCCCCCATGCCCGCCCTCGCCGCCCGCGCCTTCGAGATCGCCCTGGTCGTGGCCATCTTCACCGCCTTCACCTGACCGCCGGGTCCCGGCCGGTTCAGAGCTCCAGGATCGATCCCGGCCGGCGCGCCCGGGACTGGAGCCAGATCACCCCCGCAAGGTCCGAAGCCGAGGCCCAGAGCCGGCCAAGGTTGGTGTACTTGGAGGCGCCGCTGGTCCGCGGGCGATGACCGACCGGCAGGAAGAGGGTCGAGTAGCCCTCCCGCAGCATCAGGGCCGGCAGGTACCGGTGGATGTGATCGAAATAGGGCAGGCGCAGGAAGGCTTCCCGGCGAAAGGCCTTGAGGCCGCAGCCGGTGTCGTTGGCCGTGTCCCTCAGGAGCCGGCGACGGACCCCGTTGCCGATCCGGGAGGCGATCTTCTTGGCGGCGCTATCCTGGCGGCGAACCCGCTCGCCGCCCACCAGGGCCAGGTCGGGCGGCCCGGCCCGCAGGGCCTCGACCAGCTTGGGCGCATCCGCCGGGTCGTTCTGGCCATCCCCGTCTAGGGTGACGATGATGTCGCCGCGAGCCGCCAGGACCCCGGTCCGCACCGCCCGGCTCTGCCCCGAATTGGCGCTGTGAGCGAGGAGGCGCAGGACGGGAATCTCAGCCTTCAACGCCGTCAGGCGCTCGCGGGTGTCATCCCGGCTGCAATCGTCCACGAAGAGGATCTCGGCGGACCATCCGGAGAAGGCGGCCGCGATCTCCCGGGCGAGATCCGGCGCGGCGCCGGATTCGTTGAAGACGGGGACCACCACCGAGACCTCGGGCCTGGAACCGGCCGCAGGGCCCGCCAGCGGGGTCTGTGAAGGGGCGGACGCCATGCCTCACCCTACGATCTTTCGGGGCTCAAGGGAAACGACGCCGCCTTCGGATCATGCTAACCAGCCGTTCATGTGGCTCGCGGACATCATTGACGCCTTCCGGCGGCCCGGCGGCTGGCGCGGTCCGGCGGCTGCGGCCCTGTTCGCATGTCTGGCAGGGCTGCCAGGCCTTCTCGCCCTTCCCCCGCTTGACCGCGATGAGGCCCGGTTCGCCCAGGCCACCTCACAGATGCTGGAGCAGGATGACTATGTGGTCATCCGTTTCCAGGACCAGCCGCGGTTCAAGAAGCCCGTAGGCATCCACTGGATGCAGGCGGCCGCCGTTTCGGCCTTCGGAGACGCCGGACAGAGGGACATTCGGCTTTACCGGATCCCGTCCCTGCTGGGCGCCATGCTTGCGGCGGCGGCCTGCGTCTGGGGCGCCGCCGGCTTCTTCAGCCGAGGCGCAGCCCTCCTGTCGGGACTGCTGCTCGGCGGCGGCCTGCTCCTGTCCACCGAGGCCTTCATCGCCAAGACGGACGCCATGCTGACCGGCCTGACCGTGCTGGCCATGGCGGCGCTGGCGCGCCTTTATGCCGAGGCGCGGGGGGGTCCGCCGGCAGGCCGCTTCACGGCTCCCGTCTTCTGGGCGGCCCTCGCCCTGGCGGTGCTGGTCAAGGGGCCCATCGCCCCGCTGGTCGCAGGTCTCGCCGCCCTCGCCTTGCGTCTTGCGGACCGCCAGCCCCTGACGGCGCGGCCCATCGGCTGGACCTGGGGCCTGATCCTCTTCGCTGCGATCGTCGGGCCCTGGGCCTGGGCGGTGACCATCGCCACGGATGGCGCCTTCTGGTCTGTGGCGATCGGGGGCGACCTGGCGCCCAAGCTCGCCGGTGGTCACGAGAGCCACGGCGCGCCGCCTGGCATGCACGCCCTCGCCGCGCCGATCCTTGCCTTCCCGGCCACCCTTCTGCTTCCAGCCGCAGCGGTTGTCGCCTGGCGCCGGCGGGCCGAGCCCGGCGTCCGGTTCGCCCTGGCCTGGCTCATTCCCGCCTGGATCGTCTTCGAGGCGACCCCGACCAAGCTGCCGCACTATGTGCTGCCCTGTTACGCCGCCCTGGCCTGGCTCTGCGCCGCCGGCCTGGAGGAGGCGACCCGTCCTGTCGTCCGGCGGGCGGGCGCGGCGCTACATGTGCTGGCGGGCGTCCTCCTCGCCGCCATCGCCGTCGGCCTGGTTCTGACCTACGGAGACGGACGGGACGCGCCCGCTGCGATTCTGACCGCCGGGCTCTTCCTCCTGGCAGGGGGTGCGGGCGGATGGCTTCTCCTGCGCGGCCAGCCCCGGCGCGCACTGACCTGGGCCCTGCCGGCGGGCGTGCTCGCCCATGCGGCCCTGGCCGCCCTCCTGGTCCCGGGTCTTCAGCCCCTCATGCTCTCCGGCCGGACCGTCGACATGCTGGCTGGCGCACGCCTCCTTCCGGCCCAGGGCGTGGTTCCCGGCCCGGTGGCCGTCGCGGGCTACGCCGAACCCAGCCTGGTCTTCCAGGTGGGCGCCAACACCGGGCTGGGGGATGCGGACGACGCTGCAGCCGCCCTGGCCTCCGGTCGGGCCGCCGTGGTGGAGTCCCGTGAGCAGCCCGCCTTCCGCCAGGCCCTGGCCCGGGCCGGGATCCAGCCGGTCGAGGTCGGCCGTGTGACGGGGCTGAACTACTCCAACGGCGACGAGACTGAGCTCACGGTCTACGCCCCGGCTCCCCGCCCCCAACCTGAGGTCCGCCCATGAGCCGCTTCATCGAGATCGTCGAGGTCGGACCCCGCGACGGCCTTCAGAATGAAAAGACCATCCTCAGCCCGGACCAGAGGGTCGAGTTCATCCGACGGCTGGAGGCCGCCGGCGCCCGACGGATCGAGACCGTCTCCTTCGTCAATCCCGCGCGCGTGCCCCAGATGGCCGGCGCCGAGGAGGTCTGCGCCGCCCTTCCCGCCGATCCGCTGCGCTCCCGGATCGGCCTGGTGCTGAACATGCGCGGCTGGGACCGCGCCGTCTCCACCGGGTGCGACGAGGCCAATGTGGTGGTCTGCGCTTCCGACGCCTTCGGGATGCGCAACCAGGGCGCTGGGACCGCCGAGCAGATGGCCACCCTTGCCGCCATCGCCGAGCGCCGGGCCGCTGAGGGCGGCCCCCGCCTGTCGGCGACCTTTTCCGTCGCCTTCGGCTGCCCCTTCGAGGGCGAAGTGGCCCCCGCCCGGGTGATCGACCTGGTCCGCGAGGCGGCCCGGCTGCCCCTCGACGAGATCGCCCTGGCCGACACCATCGGCGTGGCGGATCCCTGGGCGGTGCGCCGGCTGGTCGAGGCCTGTCGCTCCGAAGCCGCCGGAAAGCGACTCCGCCTTCACTTCCATGACACCCGCAACACCGGCCTTGCCAACGCCTTCGCCGGGATCGAGGCTGGGGTGGACGTCCTCGACGCCAGCTGCGGCGGGCTTGGGGGCTGCCCCTTCGCGCCCAACGCCACCGGCAATATCGGCGCCGAGGACCTCGTCTACATGCTGGAGCGGGCAGGCTTCGAGACCGGCTACGACCTGCCGGCCCTGATCTCCACGGCCGAGTGGGTCTGCGGGCTCCTGGGCAAGACGCCGACGGCCTCGGTCACCCGGGCGGGGCTGTTTCCGCTGCCCGTCTGAGCCTCAGCCCGTCTGAACCTCAGCCCGGCGGACCCTTCAGGCGCCAGAGGATCGGCCGGACCACCGCCAGGGCCACAATGAAGGGCCCCAGGGCCAAGGCCGCCAGGGCCTCGATCGGGGTGCCCGCACGCTTCCGGAAGAATCGGGCGAGGCCGCGACCCTTGGCGAACTCCACCCGCAAGGGGTTGGCGCGGCTGGTGTGGCCCACGTGGACCACCGGGGCCGCCGGCTGGAAGACCACCTGTCCGCCGGCCCGCCGAACCCGCCAGCACAGGTCGATGTCCTCGACGTGCAGGAAATAGCCCTCGTCGAATCCGCCCAGGGCCTCGAAATCCTCCCGGCGCATGGCGAAGCAGGCGCCCGAGACGGTCGGCGTCTCGACCACCCCGGCCGGGGTCGGCTGATCCTCCAGGTGGACCTCGAACCGCCGCAGGGCCGGCGCTCGCCGGGCCAGGGTCGACAGGCTCAACAGGGTGGACAACGGGGTGATTTCTCCCCGACGGCCGCCCCTCTGCTCGGATCCATCGCTGTTGACGATGCGGGCGCCTGCGAGGCTCGGAGCCGGCCGGCCCGAGAGGGCCTGGGCCAGGGCGGTGACGCCGCCGGCGCCCAGGAAGGCGTCGGGGTTCAGGAAGACCAGGAGGTCGCCCCGGGCGAGGCGCGCCCCGAGATTGGCGCCGCGGGCGAAGCCGACATTGCCCTGCCCGGTCACCAGGCGGACCCGGGGATTGAGGGCCGCCAGCTCGGCGAGCCGGGCGGCGTCCTCAGGCAGGGAGCCGTTGTCGACCACGATGACCTCGGTCACCTCTGGCTGGGACAGGGCGCTGTCGACGGAGGGGAAGAGGGACTCCCCGGTCATGAAGACCACAAGCACGACCGAGGCCCCCGCCGCGATCGGGGGGGCTGGCGCCGTTGTCACCTCGGGGCTGGAGCGCCTGAGCATCAGCCTCTCAGCGCAGCGCGGGCCAGGTCGGGAGGGATGGCCTCATCGGCCAGGGCCGCCACCGCCTCGTCCAGGGGCAGGACGGTCTGGCCCTCGGTCCCCAGCCTGCGGATGGCCAGGGCGCGGGTCTCGGCCTCCCGCCGCCCGACCGCGGCGATCACCGGGGTCTTGGCCAGGCTGTGCTCGCGCACCTTGTAGTTGATTTTCTCGTTCCGCAGGTCCAGCTCGACCCTCAGCCCCGCCGCCTTCAGGGCCGCGGCGACCTCTCGGGCGTAATCGTCGGCATCCGAGGTGATCGAGGCCACCACCGCCTGGGTGGGCGCCAGCCACAGGGGGAAGGCCCCGGCGTAGTTCTCGATGGCCACCCCCAGGAACCGCTCCATGGAGCCACAGATGGCCCGGTGCAGCATGACCGGCCTCTGCTTGGAGCCGTCCTCGGCCACGTACTCGGCGTCGAGGCGCTCGGGCAGCACGAAGTCCAGCTGCAGGGTGCCGCACTGCCAGGTCCGCCCGATGGCGTCGCGCAGGTGGAACTCCAGCTTGGGGCCGTAGAAGGCGCCTTCGCCGGGCAGGGGCTCGACCTCCATGTTCACCGCCTGGCGGGCGGCGCGGTCCAGCTTGGCCTCGGCGATGTCCCAGACCTCGTCCGATCCGGCGCGGATGTCCGGGCGCAGGGCCAGCTTTACGCTGTGCAGGTCGAGGCCGAAGTCGGAATAGACAGAGTTCAGCAGCTTCACGAACTTCGTCGTCTCGGCCTCGATCTGGTCCTCGCGACAGAAGATGTGGGCGTCGTCCTGGGTGAAGGCGCGCAGGCGCATGATGCCGTGCAGGGCGCCGGACGGCTCGTACCGGTGGCAGGCGCCGAACTCGGCCATGCGCAGGGGCAGGTCGCGATAGCTCTTCTGGCCGAAGTTGAAGATCTGGACGTGCCCCGGACAGTTCATGGGCTTAACGGCCAGCTCCTCGCCTTCCGTCGTTTCGCAGGTGAACATGGCCTGGCCGAACTTTTCCCAGTGGCCAGACTTCTCCCAGAGGCCCCGGTCCATGATCTGCGGCGCCTTGACCTCCACATAGCCGTCCGCCTCCACGCGGCGGCGCATGTAGGACTCCACCGTCCGGTAGAGGGTCCAGCCCTTGGGATGCCAGAAGATCATCCCCCGGGCCTCTTCCTGCAGGTGGAAAAGGTCCATGGCCCGGCCGATCCGGCGGTGGTCCCGGCGCTCGGCCTCCTCGATCCGCTTCAGGTGGGCCTCGAGGTCCGCCTCGCTGGCCCAGGCCGTGCCGTAGATGCGCTGCAACTGGGCGTTGCGGTGGTCGCCGCGCCAGTAGGCGCCCGCCAGCTTGGTCAGCTTGAAGGCCTTGCCCACATGCCGGGTCGAGGGCAGGTGCGGGCCCAGGCACAGGTCCTTCCAGTCCCCCTGTCGGTAGACCGTGATCACCTCGTCCCCGGGAAGGTCGGAAATGATCTCGGCCTTGTAGGCCTCGCCGATCCCCCGGAAGTGAGCAATGGCCTCGTCCCGGTCCCAGACCTCGCGGACGATCTTCTCGTCCCGGTCGACGATCTCGGCCATGCGCGCCTCGATGGTCGCCAGGTCGTCCAGCGAGAAGGGCTCATCCCGGGCGAAGTCGTAGTAGAAGCCGTCCTCGATGGCCGGGCCGATCGTCACCTGGGTGCCGGGGAAGAGCTCCTGCACCGCCTGGGCCAGCACATGGCTGGCGTCATGCCGGATGACCTCCAGGGCGTCCGGGCTCTCGCGCGTCAGGATCTCGAAGGTCCCGCCGCCGGGAAGGGCGCGATCCAGGTCCAGAAGCTGGCCGTCCAGGCGCACCAGGAGGGCGCGCTTCTCAAGCGACTTGGCGATGGAGGCGGCGACGTCCCGGCCGCTGGCGCCGTCATCGAAGGCGCGCTTGGAGCCGTCGGGGAAAATGAGTTCGATCATGGTTCAGGTCGTCCGATTCGGAGCCTCGGACTCCGCCGCGGCGGGGTCGTTCGGGCTCCGGGGCGGCACCGGGTCGAAGCCCGATCCCCCCCAGGGATTGCATCGGCACAGTCGGCTGGCGGCCAGTCCGGCGCCTTTCCAGGGACCGTGCGTGATCAGGGCCTCCGCCGCGTAATCCGAACAGGTCGGAAGAAACCGGCACTGGCGCCCGATCAGGGGCGAGAGCGTCAGCTTGTAGGCGCGATGGGCGCCCCTGACGCAGCGAACATAGAAGGTCATGCCGGCTCGCAGGCTTGCGAATTGAGCTTGCGCTTATCCCGGGGAGTCCGCCGGATCAAGCCGCGCCGGCGGCGCTAGTTCGGGCCCGGGCCTGGCGGACGGCCTCCAGCGCGGCCTCGAAAGCCAGCAGGGTCGAGGCGTGGCGGGCGGGATAGTCCTTCACCGGGGCGAGCATGGCGAGATCCGAAAAGCGTCCTTCGGGCGGGGATCCACCCGCCTTCAGCATAGAGCGGAAGGCGTCCGTCGCCAACTCCAGCTCACTCAGGCTGGCGCCGATCGCCCCGGCGCCCAGGATGGCGGCCGAGGCCTGGCCCAGGGCGCAGGCCTTCACGTCCTGGGCGAAACGGTCAATCCGGCCGGAGGCGTCGAGCCCGACGTCCACCGTCACCCGGCTGCCGCAGAGGCGCGAAGTCTTCTCCGCCGAGGCGTCCGGAGCTTCCAGCCGGCCGACGTGCGGGAGGTTGGCCGCAAGGGCCAGGACCTTGGCGGAATAGATGTCGTCGATCATGAAGCGGCCGGCGGGACGCCGCCCCGGTCCGCCCAGATCCGCGTCGCCTGGTCCACCAGGGCCTCGTTCATGGCGCGGAACCCCTGGAGATGGGCGCTGCGGTGCGCCTTGAAGTGCCGCTTCGCCAGGAAGCCGGTGAAGAGCTCGCCGTTCGAGATGATGCAGCCGGTGGGGCTGACGATGTCGATCTCAATGAACCGGACCGACTTGACCCAGCCCTCCGACCGGGAATCTCGCCAGTGAATCTGTTCCAGGGGCACCCACTCCAGCACAACGGGCCGGGCCTGCCGCGGGGTGCGGCCAGGCAGCACCTCCGTCAGCTCGAGCTGCGCGCCGATCCGGACCTGTCCCTGAGCCTGGGGATAGAGGGGGTTCCAGGCGCCCCAGCCATCGACCCCGACGAGGACTTCCCAAAGGATCTCCGGGGGGACCTGGGCGCCGATCCGGTGCTCGATGCGCAAGGGGACGGCGTCCCCGTGCACCTTGGGGGCGCCCCCCTTCATGCCGAACATGGGCGGCGGGCGGATCGCCATCACGTCCTCTCCTTCAGTCTCCAGGTCGCGCCGGAGGGACCGTCCATGACCTCGACATTGAGGGCGGCCAATTCGTCGCGGATCTGGTCGGCCGCCGGCCAGTCCTTGGCCGCGCGCGCCTCTGACCGGCGAGCCACCAGGTCGTCGATCCGGGCCCTGAGGGCCTCGTTCGCCCCGCCCTGGAACCAGGCCTCGGGATCTCCGTAGAGAAAACCCATCAACCGGGCGGAGGCCAGCAACCGGCCCTTGGCCTCGGCCCGTCCAGGGCCGGTCGCCGTCTCCAGGGCGGTGGCCAGGCCAAACAGCTCGGCCATGGCGGCCGGCGTGTTCAGGTCGTCCTCCAGCGCCGCCAGGAAGGCCGGGTCCGGACCCGTGTCGGCCGCCGCCACCCCCGCCGAACGGCGCAGGGCGCCGTAGAGCCGGTCCAGGGCCTTGACCGACTGTGCAATGAGGTCGCCGGTCCATTCCAGGGGCGCGCGGTAGTGGCCGACCAGCAGGGCCCAGCGCAGGGCCTCGCCCGGGGCGACCTTCACCAGGTCCTTCACCAGGGCGACATTCCCCTGGCTCTTCGACATCTTCTCCTCGCCGAAGTTCAGGAAGCCGTTGTGTACCCAGTACCGGGCGTAGGCGCGGTCCCTGTCCTGGGCGTGGTCGTGGAGGCAGGCGCCCTGCGCCCGTTCGTTCTCATGGTGCGGGAAGAGCAGGTCGACTCCGCCGCCATGGATGTCGATGGGCAGGCCGAGGGACTGTTCGATCATGGCCGTGCATTCGATGTGCCAGCCGGGGCGGCCCGCGCCGAAGGGGCTGTCCCAGACCGGCTCGCCAGGCTTGGACGGCTTCCAGAGGACGAAGTCGGCGGGGTGGCGCTTGTAGGGGGCCACCTCCACCCGGGCGCCGGCGATCATCTCGTCCATGGGATGGCCGGAGAGGACGCCGTAGTCCGCGCAGGCCTGGGTGTCGAACAGGACATGCCCCTCGGCGGCGTAGGCGGAGCCGTTCCCGACCAGCCGCCCGATCAGGGCGATGATGGCGTCCATGGTCCGGGTCGCCCGGGGCTGGAAGGTCGGCCGCAGGGCGCCCAGCTCGGCCATGTCGGCGTTGTAGGCGGCCAGGTAGCGCTCGGTGATCACGTCGATGGCGACGCCTTCCTCGGCGGCCCTTCGATTGATCTTGTCATCCACGTCCGTGATGTTCGCGGCGTAGAGCACGGCGTCCTCGCCGAAGGTGCGGCGCAACAGGCGGAACAGGACGTCGAACACCACCACCGGCCGGTGGTTCCCGATGTGCACGAAGTTGTAGACCGTCGGCCCGCAGACATACATCGTCACCCGGGCCGGATCGGCGGGGACGAAGGGCCGCTTGGCGCGGGCCTGGGTGTCGTAGAGCGAAAGCGGCATGGGACGGGCTGGACCTGGTGGAATGCGGCGCGAGGTTGCCCCCGGCGGGGCGGCTCCCGTATATAGGCTGGCCCTCCGGCGGGCCAAGGACTTTGGGGATCGCCCTGGGGCCTGGGCGCCGGGACCACAGGAAGGACGCCATGGCCGCTCCCGCTGACACCAACACCGCCGCCGTGCCCGTCGGGCTGGAGCCCCTGCGCCGCCCGACCCGCGAGGAGGCCATGGAGGCCGTCCGCACCCTGATCGCCTGGGCGGGCGACGACCCCCGCCGCGAGGGCGTGATCGACACCCCCAAGCGGGTCATCGACGCCTACCAGGACTGGTTCGAGGGCTACCGCCAGGACCCGGCCAAGGAGTTGTCCAAGACCTTCGAGGATGTCCAGGGCTATGACGACATCGTCATGCTGCGGGACATCGAGGTGGAGAGCCACTGCGAGCACCACATGGCGCCCTTCCTGGGCAAGGCCTACGTGGCCTACATGCCGACCAACCGGGTCGTGGGCATCTCCAAGCTGGCCAAGGTGGTGACCATCTTCGCCCGTCGTCTCCAGAACCAGGAGACCCTGACCCAGCAGATCGCCAACGCCATCAACGACAGCCTGCGCCCGGCGGGCGTGGCGGTCCTGGTCGACGCCGCCCACCAGTGCATGACCACCCGCGGCCTGCACCACCGGCACGTCTCGACGATCACGACCCAGTTCACCGGCGTCTTCAAGACCGACGACGGCCTGCGCCAGCGCTTCCTGGACTTCGCCAACCGCAGATAGGAGCCGCCATGACCGCCGACTTCCCCGCGGCTCCCTCGGTCGAGGCGCTGGAGACCGGCGGCGTCCTTGCCCCCCGCTTCGGCCCCGACGGCCTGATCGCCGCCATCGCCCAGCACGCCGATACCGGCGAGGTGCTGATGCTCGCCTGGATGAACGCCGAGGCCCTGCGCGCCACCCTGGCCTCGGGCGAGGCCGTCTATTTCAGCCGTTCCCGCCAGGCCCTCTGGAAGAAGGGCGAGACCTCGGGCCAGGTCCAGGTCGTGGAAGAGGTGCGCATCGACTGCGACCAGGACGCGGTCCTCCTGAAGGTCCGGCCGCAGGGCGACGGCGGGGCCTGCCATGTCGGCGCCCGAACCTGCTTCTTCCGGAGCGTGACCCCCGATGGCGCCGGCCTCGCCCCCGTGCCTGGCGCCGGACCGGATCGCGACGCCCGTTGACGCGCAGACCGTTATGCAGTCGCGCGGCATGACGGTGTCTGCTCCTGCGAAAGGCCGCCTGGGCCGCCACCCGGCGCCGGATGCCCGCCTTTCGGGTTCTTGCTTCCCGGGTCCCGGCCCCAGCGCCTTGGGGCGAATGAAATTTGACGCCGGGTGAGGCCGGATAGGGCCGCGCCCGGGCCTGGAGCCTGTCTTGCCCCTTCAGACGCTCCGTTTGAAGGGAAGCGCTCTCGGCGATGAGGGATCACCGATCAGCTCAGGCTGGGCGGCGCGGCGAGAGGCCTCATGCTGCGCAACATGAAATCTGGTGTGCGCAGCAATATTTGCGGCGCCTTCAATACTCCGAGGCGCCTCTTGATCGCGCCCCCGGACGATCTTGTCATTGTTTTATATAAGAATATTTCGATCCGCAGGTTGCAATGCTGCACTCAGGCCCCAGCACGACCCGGCGGAGCGATCCGAGCGGCTAATCCAATCCCAGGGCCCGGGACAGGGCGTCGACAACCCGGTCGACGTCGTCGTCGGCCATGGCGGGGAACAGGGGCAGGCTCAGGCACTGGCGGTACCAGGCCGCAGCGCCCGGCAGGTTCAGGGGGCCGTAGCGCTGCACATAGTAGGGCTGGGCATGGACCGGGATGTAGTGGACCTGGGACCCGATCCCCTCCGCCGCCAGGGCCTCGACCACCTGCCGCCGACGTCGACCGAGGGCTTCGAAGTCAATCAGGACAGTCAGGAGGTGCAGGGCTGGCCGGCTCCACTCCGGGGTGAGGGCCAGCCGCACCCGGGGGGCCAGGGGAGCCAGGGCGCCGGCATAGCGGGCCGCAAGGTCTCGGCGACGGGATGCAAAGGCGGGCAGGCGGCGCAGCTGGGACTGTCCCAGGGCGCAGAGGATGTCCGGCAGCCGGTAGTTGAAGCCGGGCTCGCGCATCTCGTAGAGCCAGGGATCGGCGCCGACGGGACGCTCCATGCCGTGGCTGCGCAGGCGGCGCATGCGGCTGGCCAGGCCCTCGTCCGCCGTGGTGATCATCCCGCCCTCGCCGGTGGCGATGGTCTTCACGGGATGGAAGGAGAAAGTCGCCGCCGCCGACCAGCGGCCGCAGCCGATGGCGTAGGGGCCGTCGCCGAAGTCGACCTCCGTGCCCAGGGCGTGGGGGGCATCCTCGACCAGGACGGCGCCGGCGTCCCCGGCGACCCTTGAGAGGCCCGGCAGGTCGGCCGCATCCCCCCGGAGGTGGACCGGCAGCACCGCCTTCAGCGGGCCGGGCGGGGCGCGGTCGAGGGCCGCCCGCAAGGTGTCCGGGGTCATCAGTCCCGTTGCGGGATCGACGTCGGTGAAGATCACCTCGGCGCCGACGAAGCGGGCGCAGTTGGCGGTGGCCAGGAAGGTCACGGACGGGACGGCGACCCGGTCTCCGGGTCCGACATCCAGGGCGAGCATGGCCAGGTGCAGGGCGGCGGTGCCGTTGGAGCAGGCGACGGCGAAGGGCGCACCGACGGCGGCGGCGAAGTCCCGCTCGAAGGCGTCGACCCGGGGTCCGGTGGTGAGGAAGTCGGACCTCAGGGCCTCGGCGACCGCGGCGATATCGGTCTCGTCAATGTCCTGCCGACCGTAGGGAAGGAAGGGCCGACCGGTCACGTCAGGCTCCGGCCGCCGGCGCGGTCAACCCCGTCGAGGAGTCGTTCAGGAGGGCCAGGAGGCCCTCATGGGACAGCCACTCGTCATTCGTGTTGCTGGCGTAGGAGAACCCATCCTCCACCAGGGGATGGGCGGCGGCGAAGGACTCCCGGGAGAACTCCACGAAGGCCGGCTCGATGGCGTAGCGGTCGCCCAGGTCAACCACGTGGCGGGCGTCATCCGCCGAGATCATCATCTCGTGCAGCTTCTCCCCCGGGCGGATGCCGATGACCCGGATGGGCAGGTCCGGCGCCATGGCCGCCGCCAGGTCGGTCATGGTCATGGAGGGGATCTTGGGCACGAAGATCTCTCCGCCCCGCATCAGGGCGAGGGAGGAGAGCACGAAGTCCACGCCCTGGTTCAGGGTGATCCAGAACCGGGTCATTCGCGGGTCGGTGATGGGCAGGTCCCGGGCGCCCGAAGCGATCAGCTTCTGGAAGAGGGGCGCCACCGAGCCCCGGGAGCCGACGACATTACCGTACCGGACGACAGCGAAGCGGGCGCCGATGTCCCCGGACAGGTTGTTGGCGGCCACGAAGGTCTTGTCCGAGGCCAGCTTGGTCGCGCCGTAGAGGTTGGCCGGGTTGCAGGCCTTGTCAGTGGACAGGGCGATGACCTTTTGCACCCGGTTGGCCAGGGCGGCCCAGACGATGTTCTCCGCCCCCAGGACGTTGGTCTGGATGAACTCGGAGGGGTTGTACTCGGCGGCGGGCACCTGCTTCAGAGCGGCGGCGTGGACCACCACCTCGACCCCGCGCAGGGCCAGGGTCAGCCGCTGGCGATCGCGGACATCGCCCAGGAAGAACCGCATCCGGCTCATCTGCTCGGGGGAGAACCGTGCAGCCATGTCGACCTGCATCTCGTGCTGCTTCAGCTCGTCCCGCGAGAAGACGATGAGCTTGCGCGGCGACCCGGTCGAAAGGACGGTGTCGACGAAGCGCCGGCCGAAGGATCCAGTGCCGCCGGTCACCAGGACGGTCTTGCCGTCCAGCGCGCCCGAGTCTGTTCTGAAGCGGTCCAACGGGGCTCTCCGGGTCTGCGAATCGAACCGGACTCTGGAGGGTCGAGCGTAAAGAGATTGCTAACCATAATCTGGGAGAGAACGGCATGCTCCGGCGCGCCCTCCTCGGACTTCCGTCCCTCCTCCTCTTGGCCGGGCCGGCCCTCGCCGCGGCCCCGCCGGCCCCAAGTGGCGGCGGCGGCAACCAGCAGGCCAGCTTCGTCCGCCTGCCCGTCTTCACGGCCAATATCATCCGCTCG
Organism: Caulobacteraceae bacterium; assembly: GCA_947456005.1. Classification (GTDB taxonomy): domain Bacteria; phylum Pseudomonadota; class Alphaproteobacteria; order Caulobacterales; family Caulobacteraceae; genus Phenylobacterium. The sequence goes on along the minus strand of CANGRP010000011.1, from coordinate 7,564 downwards.
AACCGGACCCGGGGGGTGATGTCGGTGGAGAGCGGGGTGGATGTCCCGGATCCCAAGCTGAGGACTCGGATCTCGTTGTTGACACCCCGGCTGCGGTCGGACCTCTCCCGCCGTCTCGCCCTCTACACGGCCAACCTGGCGCCCGGCGCCCCGCCCGACCTGGACCTGTTGGTCCCCCTCCTGCAGAAACAGGTGGACACCACCGCCGGCCAGGCCGGCGCCCGGCTCCTGGTGCTCAACGTGCTGATCAACTGACCGCGTTCAGCCTGCGCCCAGGCCCGCCGCTGCGGCGTCCATGAAGACCGCCATCTCGACATCCAGGTCCGTGACCCCGCCGGCGTCGTGGGTGGTCAGTGTGACCTCCACCCGGTTCCAGACGTTCGACCATTCCGGGTGGTGGTCCATGCGCTCCGCCTTCAGGGCGACCCGGGTCATGAAGGCGAAGGCGGCGTTGAAGTCCGCAAAGACGAAGGTGCGGCAAATGGCGTCCCGGTCGCCGGGCGGATCGCTCCAGAGGGGCAGCTTCTCGAGGGCGGCGATGGCCCCGATCCGGACCGGCCGGCTCATGCGCCGGCGCCGAAGGACAAGCCCGTCGCCTCCGCCAGGTCGGCCAGGGCCTGGGCCTCACTGACGACCTTGATGGCCCGCATCCCCAGGACCGCAGCGGGCTTGCAGTTGACCCCCAGGTCGTCGAGGTAGACGCAGGCCTCGGGGCGCACCTGGAGCTGCTCGCACATCATCAGGTAGATTTTCGGGTCGGGCTTGCGGACCCCGGCCTTGGAGCTCTCGATGATGGCGTGGAAGTGGGGCATGACCCGGCCCATGGCGGTGACCATGGTGGACTCCGAACCCGGCGAGTGGCTGGTGGCCATGTTGTTGGTGATGCAGCCGACCTTGAACACCGCCTTGCAGGCCAGGAGGGCGTCGACCATGGCCGGGCGCAGCTGGCCGGAGAGCAGGGGCAGGACCTCGCGGCCGGGGACCGGATGGCCGAGGGCGGCGCTCTCCTCGTGGAACAGGCGGTCGAAGCCTTCAGCGTCGATCTCGGCGCGCTCGAACAGGGCCCAGGCGTTGGTGTCGGGGTTGGTGGCGTTGACCGTCCGGATCAGGTCGCGGGGCAGCCCCTTCTCGCTCTCATAGCGGTTGAAGGCCTCGAAGGGCGAGGAGGTGAAGACCCCGCCGAAGTCCCAGATCACGGCTTCCACGCCCATGTGTCACTCTCCGTCCGTCCAACCGCGGCGGCGAAGCTAGGGTGTTTCCGGCTTGAGGGAAACAGGCTGGGCGGTGCTACCATGCGGGCGCATGCCGCAGACGCTCGCCTCCCGCCTGTCCGACCCGCCCTGGGGCGAGGCCCCGGGATTCGCCATCGGCCTGCGCCGGATCGCCCGGGACGCCTGGCTGGAGGGCGGGGAGGCCCGGCCCTGGGCGCGGAAGGACCGGCTCTTCCGTGCGGTCCCGGACAAGGTCTGGGGCGAGACGGAAGGCTCCCGTCCCGGCCAGGCCGAGGTCGCGGGCCTGGTGGGCCAGGCCCTGGGGCTGCGCCTGGGGCGCTCGGACCGCCCGCCCCTGCTGGACGCCGCCCGCAGGGTTCCGGACGACCTTGTCCTGATGGAGCGGCGGGATGGCGACTGGGCGGTCTCGGCCCTGAGCCTGAGCGCCGGCTCCTTCTTCACCGCCGATGAAGCCCTGGGCCGGAGCCTGGAGGCCCTCCACCAACCCGTTCCCGGCTTTGCGGAACGCTTCCTGGTCCGTGTACGGAGGATATTCGACAACCTTCCCGGGCACGAGATCCTCGAGCGCCGTAACTGGTCCGTCCTGGCCTGGCGCGGCTTGTACGCACCGGAGGCGGCGGCAGCCCGCCGGAAGGCCCTGGCCCAGAGGCCGCGACGGCCCGGGACCGGCCTCTACCTGCGCTGTGAGCGCCAGACCCTGCGCCGCCTGCCCCGGACGGGCGGGGTCCTCTTCACCATCCGCATCCATGTCACGCCCCTCCTCGCCCTGGACGCCGACCCGGACGCCGTGCAGGTCTTCGCCCGGGCCTGGGCCGAGGCGCCGGAGGACTTTCGTCGCTACAAGGGCCTGGCCGCCGTCGCCCCGAGGGTCGAGTCCTTCCTCGCCGCCCGGGGGTCTCCGTCCCGAAACCGTCACACACCTGAGCGAGAAGGCCTTCCATGACCCCGGATGAACGCCTGCTGCCCCTGGAGGGCGTCGAGAACTTCCGCGACTATGGCGGCTACGCCGTCCCTGGCGGACTGCGTATCGTGCGCAGGCGGCTGTGGCGCTCGGCCCATCACGGCGCGGCGACGGATGCCGACCTGGCGCGGATCGCCGGCCTGGGCCTCGCCGCCGTGGTCGACCTGCGCCGGCCGACGGAGCGGGCGAACCAACCCTCCCGGCGGCCGGATGGCTTCACGGGCCAGGTGATTGACTGCGACGCCGGAGACCAGGCCGAGCCGCCGCACGTGGCCTTCCTTCGCGAGACCGACCTGTCGGCCCAGAGCGCCCGGGCCTTCTTCCTCGACTACTACCGGCGCGCGCCCTTCGAGCCGCGCCATGTCGAGCTCTTCACCCGCTATTTCGAGGCCCTCGGATCGGGCGGGCCGGTGCTGATCCACTGCACGGCGGGCAAGGACCGGACGGGACTGCTCGCGGCCCTGACCCACAGCCTTCTGGGGGTCCACCCGGACGACGCGGCGGCCGACTTCGAGCTGACAAACCGGGCGGCGCGGATCGAGGCCCGCCTGCCGCAGGTGACGCAGTCCCTGGCTGAGAGCCTGGGCCGGACACCCTCCGAAACCGCGGTCCGGGCCTTTCTGGGGGTGGACGGCGCCTACCTGGAGGCGGCCTTCGGCGCCATTGCGGCGGAACACGGCTCCACCGGGGCCTATCTCGCCCGTCTGGGGGTGGATGACCGCGCAGCAGCCCGGCTTCGCGGCCTCTGGCTGGAGCCGGCGGGCGGCTAGGGCCCGAGCCAGTCCAGAACGCCGATCTTGGCCAGCCAGACCAGGGACATCTGGACCGGACGCCGCCGCTCGACCGGGAAGGCCAGCAGGAGGTCGCGGACGCTCAGCTCCCCGGCCTCGGACAGGAGTTCGACGATCCGGGCGGCGTCCTCGGCCGGGGCTCGCCAGATGCGGAAGGCGCCATCCAGGTCCACCCCGGCCGCCCGGGCGAGGTCCGCGGCCCCCGCCCCCGGGCGCAGGCGCAGCCGCCGCTCCAGGCCCAGGTCATGGGTGGCGAAACCAGCGAAGTCAGCGAAGGGATCGCCGCGCAGGGGATGAAGCCGGTGGGTCTGAGGCCCGGCCGGGGTGGCGGCGCGCAGGGCGGCGAGTTCCTCGAAGAGGCCGGTGAACTGGCGCACGACGACCGGCCAGTCGAAGGTCTCCCGGGCCCGGGCCCGCCCCGCCGCGCCCATGCGCCGGCGCAGTTCGGGGTTGCGGGTCAGCTCGGCGATGGCCTCCGCCGCCCGGCCGACATGCACTGCGGTGTGCTGGGCCACGGCGCCGACGAAGGCCTGGTAGGAGTCCAGCCCGATGTTGTGGCGGGCGGCCAGGGCCTCGCCGAGGCCGCCCGGCGGGCCGCCAAGGGTCGGGATCAGGAACCCCTCGCTGCGGTCGCGGACGGTGAACCTGTAGCCGTCCCAGTCGCTGGCCACCACCGGCAGGCCCGCGGCCATGGCCTCCACCGGCGTGATGCCGAAGGTCTCCTGGATGTTGTCGACCAGGGACAGGAAGATATCCCCCGCGGCCCACAGGTCGGCCACCACCTCGGGATCGTTGCCGTCCTGGAAGTCCACCTGAACCGACGGGGCGTAGGCGGCCGCGGCCTGCTCGTAGCGGGCCCGGTCCGCCTCGCCGCCCGGGAACCAGCCGGCCAGGGCGAAGTGCATGCGCCGCCCGGTCAGCCGACCGGCCTCCTCCACCGCCCGGAACATGGGCTGGGGAAAGGCCTTCTCGAAGAAGGACAGGCGCCCGACCCAGACCACCAGGACCTCGTCGCCCTCGATGCCGAGGTCGGAGCGGACCCGGGCGCGGGCGCCGGGCCGGTCGGCCTTCTCGCGGATCTCCTGGGCGTGGACGCCAAGGGGAATGACGGGCAGTTGCGGCCGCGGCCGGGCCTCGCCCCCATAGCGCTCGCCGAGGAAGTCGCCCCATCCGTCAAACATGCGCGAGACCGCGTCGCGCACGGACGGCGAGGTGCAGATGACCGCGTCCCAGGGCTGGACGGGCGCCGTCAGGGCGCTGGCGATCATCTGGCGCATGGCGGGCGGCGCCAGGGTGTGGATCAGGCCGACCAGGCTGTAGCCCCGGTCGCCCGTCGCCTTGCGCCGGATCCAGGCCAGGGCGTCAAGCTCGGGCTGTCCGCGGAACAGGACCCCGCCCTCCGCCGCCGCCTCGGTGGACAGCACGCTGCCGCCGGCGAGCCCGCAGGGGGCATGACCTTCGGGGAAGAGGTCCGCCGCCACGTCCGCGTCGGCGACGGGCAGGTTGGAGAGCAGGTCCACCCGGGCGTACCCGCCATACGCCGCCAGGGCCCGGTAAAGCTGCAGGTTGGCCACGTCCTTGCCGAACGGGTTCGCCTTCAGGCCGATCCGGCCGGGCGGGTGGTAGATTGCGAGCCTGGACCCTGACTTCACCTGAGTTTCCATCTCCCCGAACCTGGCGCCTCCGCAGAATCGCCGATGCTAGAGCTACAGTCTCCCGGGTGTTCGGCAAGGGCGCCCTGCACCCAGGCCGCGCCCGATCATACCGAGAGGCAGACCATCTTGGTCTCGAGGTATTCCTCGAGGCCATACCTGGACCCCTCGCGGCCCAGGCCGGACTCCTTGACCCCGCCGAAGGGCGCGACCTCCGTGGAGATCAGGCCGGTGTTGATCCCCACCATGCCGGTCTCGAGACCCTCGCTCATCCGCCAGGACCGGGCTCCGTCCCGGGTGAAGACATAGGCGGCCAGCCCCGCCCGGGAGGCGTTGGCCAGGGCCAGGACCTCCGCCTCGGTGGCGAAGCGGACAAGACCTGCAACCGGGCCGAAGGTCTCCTCCCGGTTGATCAGGGCGTCGGCCGGGACGTCGGCCAGCACGGTCGGGGCGTAGAAGAGCCCGTTCCCGGCCAGGCGGCGGGCGCCGGTGAGCACCCGGGCGCCGCCCTCCAGCGCGTCGGCCACGTGACGCTCCACCTTGGCCAGGGCTGCGGCGTTGATCAGGGGCCCCTGTTCGGTGGGGCCCGCCAGCCCGTCGCCCACCCGCAAGGCGGCGGCCCGCGCCGCGATCGCGCCGGCGAAGGCCTCGTAGATTCCCGACTGAACGTAGATGCGGTTGGCGCAGACGCAGGTCTGGCCCGTGTTCCGGAACTTGGAGGCCATGACCCCGTCGACCGCCGCCTCGAGGTCGGCGTCGTCGAAGACGATGAAGGGGGCGTTGCCGCCCAGCTCCAGGGAGACCCGCTTGACCGTACCCATGCAGGCCGCCGCCAGGCGCTTGCCCACGGCGGTCGAGCCGGTGAAGGTGAACTTGGCCACGTCCGGCGATCCGGTCAGGACCTCGCCGATGGGCTCCGGCGCGCCGGTGACCACATTGAAGACACCCGCCGGCAGCCCGGCCTCCGCGGCGAGGCGCGCCAGGGCCAGGGCGGTGAAGGGCGTCAGCTCCGAGGGCTTCAGCACGACCGTGCAGCCGGCGGCCAGGGCTGGCGCCACCTTCCGGGTGACCATGGCGGCGGGGAAGTTCCACGGGGTCACTGCGGCCACCACGCCGACCGCCTGCTTCAGGACCAGGATTCGCTTGTCCGCCTGATGCCCGGGGATGACGTCGCCATAGGCCCGCCGGGCCTCCTCGGCGAACCACTCGATGAAGGCGGCGGCGTAGGCGATCTCCCCCTCGGCCTCCGCCAGGGGCTTGCCCTGTTCGGCGGTCAGGAGCCGGGCCAGGTCCGACCGGGCCGCCATCACCCGGTCATACCATCCGCGGAGCAGGACCGAGCGCTCCTTCGCCGTCCGGCCCCGCCAGGCGGGCAGGGCCTCCCGGGCCGCGGCCACCGCCGCAAGGGCGTCCTCGGCGCCGAGGTCCGGAACCCGGCCCAGGACCTGGCCGCTGGCCGGGTTGGTCACCTCGATCCAGGCCTTTCCGGGGCGCTCGACGCCGCCGATCCAGGCGGCCTGACGCAGGAGGGCTGGATCCGACAGTCCGCGGTTCGAGGCGCCGGGAGCCGGCGCGCGGGGATCTGGCGTCGTCATTGACCGAGGACCGCCCTGAAGGAAGCCGCCGGGAGGCCATCTGGGGCGTCGGACGTTGTCCCGGGAAGGGTCATGGGGGCCGTCGAAGCTGGAGTGACGGGCGCAACGCTACAGAGGAACCCCCCTCTTGGAAAGCGACGCAGGCGTTTTGCGGTCGCCGGGCCCGGCCCCGGGTTTGCGCTGGATCAAGGCCGCCCGTCCTGCGCTGCGGCAAGGAGGCCTGAACGACCACTGGGGACTTGCGGGTCATGACGGATACTACAGCTCAGCAGGACTCGCCGCCCGGCGCGGTGGCCCTGCTGATCCTCTCGGCGGCGGGCGCCTTCCTGGCGCTGGTGGCGACGGGGCTTTCGCCCGATCCCCTGTTCCGGCTTGAAGGCTGGGTCTTCACCTTTGCGGCGCTGGCTTCGGCCGCCGCCCTGACCGTCGGCGTGGCCAACGGGCGCTACCAGGCCGATCCCGGGCGGTATGAGGACGGGGTCATCCGGGCCGGCGCCATCGCCACCGTCTTCTGGGCCATTGTCGGCATGCTGGTGGGCGTGGTCATCGCCCTGCAGCTGGCCTGGCCCCGGATCTTCTACTTTCCGGAAGCGGGATGGTTGAACTTCGGCCGCCTGCGCCCCCTCCATACCTCCGGGGTGATCTTCGCCTTCGGCGGCAACGCCCTGATCGCCACCTCCTTCTACGTCGTCCAGCGCACCTGCCGGGCCCGGCTCGCGGGCGGCATGGCCGGCTGGTTCGTCTTCTGGGGCTACCAGCTCTTCATCGTCATGGCGGCGGTGGGCTACCTGGCCGGGATCACCGAGGGCCGGGAATACGCCGAGCCCGAATGGTTCGTGGACCTCTGGCTGACGATTGTCTGGGTCGTCTACCTGCTGGTCTTCCTGGGCACCCTCTGGAAGCGCAAGGAGCCCCACATCTACGTGGCCAACTGGTTCTACCTGGCCTTCATCGTGACGGTGGCCTTGCTGCACATCGTCAACAACCTGTCCCTGCCGGTCAGCCTGCTCGGGGCCAAGAGCTACTCGCTCTTCGCAGGCGTCCAGGACGCCCTGACCCAGTGGTGGTACGGCCACAATGCGGTGGGCTTTTTCCTCACCGCCGGCTTCCTGGCGATGATGTACTACTTCGTGCCCAAGCGGGTGAACCGGCCGATTTACTCGTACCGGCTGTCGATTGTGCACTTCTGGTCGTTGATCTTCATCTACATCTGGGCCGGTCCGCACCATCTCCACTACACAGCGCTGCCGCAGTGGGCCCAGACACTGGGCATGACCTTCTCGATCATGCTGTGGATGCCCAGCTGGGGCGGCATGATCAACGGGCTGATGAC
>CANGRP010000010.1 GCA_947456005.1 Caulobacteraceae bacterium | reverse complement strand
GTTGGCTCATGGTGGGTGGTCGGCCGGCTGGTCTCGAAGCATCCGCCCTGGTCAATGGCGACGTCGACGACGACCGCGCCCGGGGTCATCCGAGACAGGTGTTCCCGTCGCAGGAGCCGCGGGGCCGCCGCCCCTGGCGCCAGGACAGCCCCGATCACCACGTCCGCCGCCAGGATCTCGGTCTCCACGGCGTCGAGATTGGCGTAGCGGGTGCGCGCCCGTCCGTCGAACAGGTCGTCGAGGAAGCGCAGCCGCGGGATGGACCGGTCCAGAAGGGTCACCTGGGCGCCGAGGCCCAGGGCCATGCGGGCGGCGTTTGCGCCGACCATGCCGCCGCCCAGGATCGTCACCCGGGCCGGGGGCGAGCCGGCCACCCCGGGCAGCAGCAGGCCCATTCCGCCATTGTGCTTCTGCAGGTGTTGGGCGGCGGCCAGCACGGACAGTCGGCCCGCGATCTCGGACATGGGCGCCAGCAGCGGCAACCCTCCGGAGGGATCGGTGACGGTCTCGTAGGCGATGGCGGCGCAGCCTGACCGGGCCAGGCCCTCGGCCTGTGCGGGGTCCGGCGCCAGGTGCAGGTAGGTGAAAAGGATGTGGCGCGGGGTCAACCGCTCCCACTCAGGCCGCTGGGGCTCCTTGACCTTGACGATCAGGTCGGCGCCGGCGAACACCGCCTCGGCGTCCGGCGCCAGGACTGCGCCCGCCTCCAGGTAGGCGGCGTCGGGGAAGCCCGAGCCTGCGCCAGCCCCCGCTTCAATCAGCACCCCGTGGCCCTGGGTCGTAAGCTCGCGGACAGCGGCGGGAATCAGCCCCACCCTGTGTTCGTCGGACTTGATCTCCTTCGGAACGCCGATACGCATCTTGCATCTCCTCTTGGAAGCTCCGGCGTCAGCGCGGGCGGGTGGCGAGAACGCAGTCGGCCAGGCCATCCCGGCGGACGGTTCCCGCAGCTGCGCCGATCCGCCCGGACCGACGCTTAACATATGGCCCCGGTTTGGCCGCCCGCCACTTCAGGGGGCTCGGAAGGATGGCGGCCAGGCGCGCCGCCTGGGCCGGCGTCAGGCGATCGGCGCCCACCCCGAAGTTCCGCCGGGCGGCGGCTTCCGCGCCATAGACGCCAGGCCCCCATTCAATGGTGTTGAGATAGACCTCCAGGATCCGGCGCTTGCCCCATCCGACCTCGATCAGCACGGTGAAGCCTGCCTCGAGTCCCTTCCTCACATAGGACCTCTGGGGCCAAAGGAAGACGTTCTTGGCGGTCTGCTGGCTAATGGTCGAGCCCCCGCGGACGCGGTCCGACCTCTCGTTGTGGGCCCAGGCCTCCTGCATGGCCTCGAAGTCAAAGCCCTGGTGGCCGCAGAAACCGGCGTCCTCGGCGGCGATCACCGAGCGGATGAGGGCGGGCGACATCTGGTCGAGAGGTCGCCAGGTGCGGGAGAAGCCCTTTCCTTCCAGCGACCTCTGGATCATCAGGATCGTCACCGGCGGCGGGACGAAGCGGTAGGCGGCCACCAGGGCCAGGGGCAGGCCGACGAACAGGCACAGGGCTGCAACAAGAAGTCTTCGAAGCCACCGTCCCCTGGGGCCGCCCATCCTGTCGCCTCGCGCCATGCGCCTGAGGATAGGCCAAGCCTGCCGCGAGGCAAACGCGCTGACAATCCCATCGCCTGGGTGATAGTCCTTCAAGCTGCAAGCGCCGGAGGGACCGGCGCCAGGGAGGTCGACATGAAGGTCAGCGAAGCGGTCGAACGCCGGGTCTCGATTCGGGCCTTTCGCCCCGAACGCCCCTCCGCCGAGATGGTGCGGGGGCTCCTTGAGGCGGCGGCCCGGGCGCCTTCGGGAGGCAATCTCCAGCCCTGGAAGGTCTATGCCCTTGCGGGCGCTCCCCTGGAGGACCTCAAGGCGCGAGCGGCGGCCAATCCCCTGGGCGAGGCGCCCGAGTACGACGTCTATCCGCCCAATCTCTGGGATCCCTTCCGGACCCGGCGGTTCCAGAACGGCGAGGACCTCTACGCCACGATCGGGATCCCGCGCGAGGACAAGGCGGCCCGCCTGCGTCAGCTCGCCCGGAACACCGAGCTGTTCGGCGCGCCCGTGGGCCTCTTCTTCTGTCTCGACAGGAAACTCGGCCCGCCCCAGTGGTCGGACGTCGGCATGTACATGCAGACCGTCATGCTGCTCGCCCTGGAACAGGGCCTGGATACCTGCGCCCAGGAGTACTGGGCGCGCTACCCGAAGACGGTGGCCGACATCCTCGGCCTGCCGGACGACCACATGCTCTTTTCCGGCATGGCCCTGGGATGGCGCGATGAGTCCGCGCCGATCAACACCCTGCGCTCGGCGCGCGATCCCTTCGAGGCCTGGGGAGAGTTGCGCGGCTTCTAGGCTGGGAGGTCGAAGACCCCCGCGCCCCCGGCCTCGTCGCCCCAGGCCAGGCGCCGGGCGTCGCGGCTGAAGGCCAGGGTCGAGATCGATTCGCCCTTCTCCGCCTTGAGCATGTCGATGCGTTGGCCGGTCAGGTCGCAAATCCAGACCCGACCGTCCTCCAGGCCGGCCGCGACCCGCTTGGAGCCCGGATCACCGGCCACCCGGGCGACGAGAGCGGTCTCATCGTATCCAACCTCGGCCGCCTGCTTGCCGAGGGGCCCCGCCGGTCCCGTAAAGGGCCAGACCACCACCCCGTTGGCGCCGGAGGTGGCCAGCATCTGCCCTCGAGACAGGAAGGCGAGACTTTTCACCTTGGCCGGATAACCGCCCATCTTGAGGTTCTTGTCGTCAGCCACGCGCCAGCCGTGCAGCTGGTTCTCCTGCATGGCGCTCATCAGGAACTTGCCGTCCGGGCTCCAGGCCAGGGCGATGTGGCTGCCCGCCCACTTCAGGATCTCGGGCTTCTGCTCTGCAATCCGGGCGTACCACAGCCAGGCGCCGCCATAGGTGGCCACCGCCAGGCGCCGGCCCCTGGGGTCGAAGGCCAGGTCCGCCACCGACCTCTCGTGCTCGAAGCTCCGCCGGAAGTCAGGGTCGGCGGCGTCGCGCACCTCGACCTGTCTTCCGCTGGCCCAGGCGATCAGGCCTGAGGCGGGGCTCGTTGTGACCGCGTCGATCCAGCGGCCGGGGTTCGTCTCCAGGACCTCGGCGCCGGGTTCCCGGCTCCAGGCCAACACGCCGTCGTCACCGCCGGTCAGGACGCCCACCCCCGTCGGGTGCACCGCAGCGCAGAGGACCGCGCCCCGGTGGGTGTCGATCGTCAGGCCATCCTCGCGCCTGACCGTCCCGTCGCCGAGGGCGAACCAGGCCCGTCCGGAAGCGTCGAACAGGGCGGCGGTCACGAAGGCTTCAAATGCGTGGGTCATCCCTCCTCCATAACCTCGCCGGCCCGACGAGGGGAGGGGGTGTGTCGGGTTGGGGCTTTACAATCCCGATCCGATTGGCGAAGGGTTTTTCAACACAGCCGGACGCTTGGCGGCGTCCTGAAGGGAAGGAATGTTTCATGGGTGCGAAGGTTGGCGGCGGGGGCGGCGGACGCTTCGATCTCGGCCAGAACAGCGAGATCAACGTTACGCCCTTCGTCGATGTGATGCTGGTGCTCCTCATCATCTTCATGGTGGCGATCCCGGCCGCCACGGTGTCCATCAAGCTTGACCTGCCGCCGGCGGTGCCGCCGCCGCCCGGGGCCAAGACCGAGGAGCCGACGGTCATCAACATCCAGGATGGCGGAATCTTCATCGGGGAGTCGGCGACGACCATCGACACGCTCCCCGCCGATCTCGCCCGGAAGCTGGACAAGCCGGACCCGACCCAGGAGCGTGTCTATATTCGCGCGAACCGCGACGTCCGCTACGGCGATTTCATGCAGGTGATGAACACCCTGCAGGGGAACGGCTATTTCCAGGTCGCTCTGATCAACGAAGAGCTCTGATCTTCGTCCCCCCGTCGGGGATGGAAGGGCCCGCCCGGCTTGCCGGGCGGGCTTTTTCAATGCCGAAGCCTTCTGCTGGCCGGGGTCAGGCGGCGCAGGCCTCGAAGCCGGCTTTCAGGGCGTCCGGGTCAAGGTTTCGGCCGATGAAGACCAGGCGTGAGATGCGGGGCTCATCGTCTCGCCAGGGCCGCTGCAGGTCGCCTTCCAGGATCATGTGAACCGCCTGGAACACCAGGCGCCGGTCCTCCCCCGCCACGCTGAGGATGCCCTTGGCGCGCAGGATGTCCGGACCCTGGGTCTGGAGTACATCGTTCAGCCAGGCGCTGACCCGCGTCCCGTGCATCGGACGGTCAAAGGTCAGCGAGACGCTTGATATGCCGGCGTCGGCGGCGTGGTCCCGGGTCGAATGCTCGTGGTCGTGATGGTCGTGCCCGTGATGCTCATGCCCGTGGTGGTCGTGATCATGGTGCTCGTGACCATGGTGGTCGCAGGACTCGTCGTGGACATGCCCGGGCTCGCCGTGCGCCGGATTCAGGAACTCGGGCTGGAGTTCCGTGATCCGTTCCAGGTCGAACCCGCCCCTGCCGAGGATCATCTCGAGGGGAACATTGGACCTCTGGGCCCGGTGAATGGGCGCAAGGGGGTTGAGGCGGCGAATCCGCGCCTCGACGTCCCGGAGCTGGGCCTCGGTCACCAGGTCGGTCTTGTTCAGGATGATCTGGTCGGCGAAGGCGATCTGCTCGACCGCCTCCTTCGAGTCCCCCAGGCGAAGGGGAAGGTGCAGGGCGTCGACCACGGTCGTCACGCTGTCCAGTTCGGTCCGCGCCCGGACATCGTCATCGACGAAGAAGGTCTGAGCGACCGGTCCGGGGTCGGCCAGGCCCGTGGTCTCGACGATGATGGCGTCGAACCCGCCCTTGCGCTTCATGAGCCCCGAAAGCACCCGGATCAGGTCGCCGCGGACCGTGCAGCAGACGCAGCCGTTATTCATCTCGAAGACTTCCTCGTCGGCGCCGACGATGAGGTCGTTGTCGATCCCCACCTCCCCGAACTCGTTGACGATGACCGCATAGCGCCGGCCATGGTCCTCCGAGAGGATCCGGTTGAGGAGCGTGGTCTTGCCGGCGCCGAGGTAGCCGGTGAGTACGGTGACGGGTGTCTTCTGGCTCATGGCCTCCCATCTAGACCTTCGGACGGCTGGGGGAAACCTCGGACCCGGCTTGGTCCTCGCCCGTCATGCATGTATCGCAGGTGCAGTTTTCGTCCCCCGCCTCCGTTCAGGGTGATCCCTTCGTGTCCTCCACCGGCCCTCGACCCGAAGAGCCCGGCGCCCCTGTCGACCTCCACCGGAACGAACGGCGGACCTGGATGGCCGCCCTGCTGGTCGCCCTCGCCTCCCTGGTGCAGGTCGGGGCGGGCCTGGCCTTCGGTTCCGTGGCGCTGGTGGCCAATGGCGCCCATTCCGGCGCCCATGTCGCCGCCCTGGCCGTGGCGGGAGCCGCCTACTGGGTGGCGCGTCGGAATGAGGGCAATGCGCAGCTCGCCCACGGAACCGGCCGGATCGGTGACCTTGCCGCCTTCGCCAACGCCATGCTCCTGGCCCTGGCGGCCCTGGGGTTGGCCGCCGAAAGCGTGTCCCGCTTGCTCGACCCGGAGGTCCCCGAGTACCCGGCCGCCCTCTATGCCTCCGCCGGAGGCCTGGTCCTCAACCTGGCCTGCATGGCCCTTCTCCGTCCGGCCCTGGCCGATCGTCGCGGCGCCTCCGGAGACATCAACCTCTCGGCGGCGCATCTGCATGTCACGGCGGACGCCGTCGTCGCCGCCCTCACCCTGGCGGGGCTGGCGGCGGCCTGGCGCCTGGGCTGGGCCTGGGCGGATCCCGTCATGGCGCTCATCGGGGCCGCCCTGATCGCCCACTTCGCCGGAACCATCCTGAGACGCGCTGGCGCCGCCCTCCTGGACGCCCGCCAGAATCCCGCCCTGGAGGCGGAGATCGCCCGCCGACTGGAGTCCTCCGGCCTTGTCGTCCGGGAGGTCCGGGCCTGGAGAACGGGGCCTGGGAGAAGCGCCGTCTCCATCACGCTGAAGTCGCCGCATTCCGAGGCGCCGGAGGCGATCCGCCGGGCCCTCGAGGACCTTCCAGGCGTCAGCCGCCTCAGTCTGGACCTTCTCTGACCCCCTGCGGGTTGACGGCGCGCCCCGGATCAGGGCTGAAAAACGGAGTATGTCCGAGCCTCGCCTTCGTTTCGTCCTGCCTCCATCGCCGCGGCCCCCCGGGCTGGGGTGGCGCATGATGCAGCCCCTCTGGCGGCTCGCGGACTTGATCTGGCTGGCCCCGTCATCCGTCGTCCGGATGCTGAGAAACCTTCCAGGGTCCCTGCGCCGCCTGCCGGAAGGCGTCATGGACCTGGGCGTCTCAGCTCTCCTGCTGGGTTTCCGGCGGCCAGTGGCGACCCTTTCCGTGGCCCTGCTCGTGACCGCCGGCCCTATCGCTGTCGCCTCCCCTCTGTTCCGGACTCTCGAGCCGGCCAGGCCCGCCGCCGGGGGTGTTCCCGCCCCTCCGCCGCCCAGGAGGGACCGCGATCTCGCCTCTCGCCCGGCGCCTCCTCCGCCTCCTGAACTCGTCGCCCGGCTGGCCAGCCTGGACCCCGGCTTCCGCCGGCCGGTGGGGATCGCCGTCATGGACGTCGAGAGCGGCTGGATCGCCGCCTCTCACGGGGACCAGGCCTTTCCCCAGCAAAGCGTCTCCAAGCTCTGGGTGGCGCTGACCGTGATGGACCAGGTCGACTCCGGGCGGTTGTCCCTGGACCAGACCGTGATCCTGACGGACGCCGACCGGAGCGTCTTCAACCAGCCGGTCACCCACCTGATCGAGAACGGGATATTCGAGACCACTCTGCGGGACCTGATCCGCCGCGCCCTGATCCAGTCGGACAATGCGGCCAATGACAAGCTCATGGCCCTGGCCGGCGGGCCGGCGACAGTGCAGGCCTTCCTGACGTCCCGGGGCATGTCCGGTATTCGCCTGGCCGAGGATGAGCGTCGTCTCCAGTCCCGGATCGCCGGTCTGACCTGGAGCCCCGACCTCACCGCCTACGGCGCCTTCGAGGCGGCCCGGGCGCGCCTGGACCCCGAGGCGCGCGCCGCCTCCATCACAGCCTATGTCGAGCGCCCCTACGATGGCGCCACCCCCGCCGGCGTCGTGCGCGCCCTTGCCGCCCTGCACCGTGGCGATCTTCTGTCTCCTGAATCCTCGGACTTCATCCTCCAGACCCTTGGACGGGTGAAGACCGGACCCATGCGGCTTCGCGGGGGCCTGTCGCCGGGCTGGCGCGCCGCCCACAAGACCGGCACGGGCCAGGATTTCCGGGGCGAAACCTTCGGGCTCAACGATGTCGGCCTGGTGACCGCCCCGGATGGCCGGGTCTATGCCGTCGCTGTTCTGGCGCCCCAGGTCCCGAAGGGGTCTCCAGTGCGGCTCAGGGTGTTCCAGAATGTCTCCTCAACCCTGGTCAGCCACTGGCGGATCGAGGTCGCCGCCAGTGGGGCGGGACCGGACTCGGACCGGGCGGACTGAGCCCCACGCGTTGACTCGGACGGGTCGGTCTGTATAAGAGCGCGCTTCCGCCCGCGGGGTTCCCTGCGGGCGCTGCTTTCTTTGCTATTTCTTCGGGACGCCAATCATGTACGCGGTGATCAGAACCGGCGGCAAACAGTACCGGGTCGAACCTGGCGACGTGCTGGTGGTCGAAAAGCTGGGCGGCGAGCCCGGCGCGGACGTGGCCTTCTCGGACGTCCTGATGCTGGGCGACGGCGCCGCGGTCACCGTGGGCGCCCCCACCGTCGAGGGCGCTGCGGTCAACGCCACCCTGATTGAGACCCGCAAGGGCGAGAAGGTCCGGATCTTCAAGAAGATCCGCCGCCAGGGCTACCGCCGCACCCGCGGCCATCGCCAGCCGGAGACCGTGCTGCGCGTGACCTCCATCACGGGCGCGGGCAAGACCGCCGCCTGGGACGGCGTGGTCGACCTGACGCCCAAGGCCCTGCTGGACGCCAAGGCCCGCAACCTGAAGGCCGTGGTCGCCTCGCTGGAAGCTGCGGCGCCCGTCGCCGCGCCGGCCAAGGCCGCCAAGGCCAAGGCGCCCGCCAAGGCCAAGGCCGCTCCGGCGGAGGCCGCTGAGGCGGCTCCGGCTGAGAAGCCCGTCGCAAAGAAGGCTGCGCCGAAGAAGGCCGCGGCCAAGAAGACCGACGCCGAGTAAGCGTCGGAACCTAGTTTCAGGAGGCCCCCATGGCTCACAAGAAATCCGGCGGTTCCTCGCGCAACGGGCGCGACTCGGCGGGCCGTCGCCTCGGCGTGAAGAAGTTCGGTGGTGAAGCGGTCCTGGCCGGCAACATCATCGTGCGCCAGCGCGGCACCAAGTTCTTCCCGGGCGACAATGTCGGCATGGGCAAGGACCACACCCTCTTCGCGACCGCCCATGGCGCCGTGAAGTTCATCACCAAGCGTGATGACCGCACCTACGTCTGCGTGGAAAACGCGGCCGGCTGACGCGGACCTTCCCGAAGGTCCGCCTGCCTGGCGGACCGGAGGACCTCCCGAAGCGGGGAGCCCGGACGCCGGGCTCCCCGTTTTCGTTTTCAGGCCCCCGCCAGAGGGGCCGGGAGGTCTCCGAAATGCGCCCCTTCCGCCCGGAACCCGTCATCGAGACGCCCCGCCTGCGCCTGCGTGCGCCCAGGCGCAGTGACGCCGCCCGGATCGCCACCCTCTGCTCGGATTTCGAGGTGGCCCGCACCACGGCGCGCCTTCCGCATCCCTATGCCCTGGCGGACGCCGAGGCCTTCCTGGCTTCCGGCGACGGGCTCGACCCTGCCCGGGAGGCGCGCTTCGCCCTCGAGCATCCGGCGGAAGGCCTGGTCGGCTTCCTGTCCTTCTTCGACGAGCCCGCCCCGGCGACGGAGATCGGCTACTGGCTGGGCCGGCCCTACTGGGGCGCGGGCCTGATGACCGAGGCGGTGACCGCCGCCCTGGCCTGGGCCGCCCGGGACTGGGGCCGGACCTATGTGCGCGCCTGGCGGCTGGACGAGAACCCGGCGTCGGACGCCGTCCTGGTGAAGGCGGGCTTCCTCTACACCGGCGAGCGTCGCCAGACCTTCGTCACTTCCCGCGGCGAGGCCCTGCCCTCGCGCGGCCAGATCTGGCTGGCCTGATTTTGTCGCCGGGACGTGCTAGGGCGAGGCCATGAAGTTCCTGGACCAGTGCAAGATCTACATCCGCTCGGGCAATGGCGGCGGCGGCGCCGTGTCCTTCCGGCGGGAGAAGTACATCGAGTACGGCGGCCCGGACGGCGGCGACGGCGGCCGGGGCGGGGACGTCTGGATCGAGGCGGTGGAGGGGCTGAACACCCTGATCGACTACCGCTACCACCAGCACTTCAAGGCTGGCACCGGCATCCACGGCATGGGCCGCAACCGCCATGGCGCTGCCGGCGATGACGTCGTGCTCAAGGTCCCTGTCGGCACGGAGGTGCTGGAAGAGGATCGCGAGACCCTGATCGTCGACCTCGACCACCCCGGCCAGCGGGTCCTGCTGGCCAAGGGCGGCAATGGCGGCTGGGGCAATGACCGCTTCAAGGGGCCCATCAACCAGGCCCCCTACCACGCCAACGCCGGCCAGGACGGCGAGGAGAAGTGGATCTGGCTGCGGCTGAAGCTGATCGCCGACGTGGGCCTGGCCGGCCTGCCCAACGCCGGCAAGTCCACCTTCCTGGCCGCGGCCAGCGCCGCCCGGCCCAAGATCGCCGACTATCCCTTCACCACCCTCGCTCCCAACCTCGGCATCGTGGACCTGTCTCCGGAAGAGCGGTTCGTCATGGCCGACATCCCAGGCCTGATCGAGGGGGCCTCGGAGGGCGCCGGGCTGGGAACCCGGTTCCTCGGCCATGTGGAGCGGACCGCCGTCCTGATCCACCTGGTGGACTGCACCCAGACCGACGTGGCCGAGGCCTGGCGCACGGTCCGGCATGAGCTGGAGGCCTATGGCGCCGGCCTGGCCGACAAGTCCGAGATCCTGGCCCTGTCCAAGGTCGACGCCCTCGATCCCGACACCCTCCAGATGCAGAAGGAGGCGCTGGAAGCCGCCGCCGGACGTCCCGTGGCCCTTGTCTCGGGCGTCTCGGGCGAGGGCGTGAAGGACCTCCTGCGGGAAGCCTGGCGGCAGGTCCTGGCGCGCCGCGCCGAGGCGAAGGCGGCGGGGGAGACCGCGGGAGACTGGCGGCCGTGAGTGGTCTCGCCTCCGCCCGCCGCGTCGTCGTCAAGATCGGCTCGGCCCTCGTCGTCGGCCCCGACGGCGCCCCGGACGGCGCCTGGCTTTCCGACTTCGCCGGCGACCTCGCCCGGCTGAGGGCGCGTGGCCAGCAGGTGCTGGTGGTGTCCTCCGGCGCCGTGGCCCTCGGCCGCCGGCGTCTCGGGCTGAACCGCAAGACCCTGACCCTGCCCGAGAAGCAGGCCGCCGCCGCCGCCGGCCAGTCGGCCCTGATGCACGCCTGGGAGGCGGCGTTGGAGCCCCACGGCCTGCCGGTCGCCCAGGTCCTGCTCACCCGCGACGATACCGAGATCCGGCGGCGCTGGCTCAACGCCCGGGCCACCCTGGAGACCCTGCTCGACCTGGGGGTCGTTCCGGTGGTCAACGAGAACGATACGGTGGTCACCGAGGAGATCCGCTACGGCGACAACGACCGGCTGGCGGCCCGCGCAGCCCAGCTGATCGGCGCTGACCTCCTGGTCCTGCTGTCGGATGTCGACGGCCTCTACACGGCGGACCCCCGGTCGGACCCGGCGGCCGCCCACGTCCCCCTCGTCACCGACCTCGACGCCGGGATCGAGGCCATGGCCGGCGGGGCCAACGCCTCGGCGGGGGTCGGCACCGGCGGCATGGCGACCAAGATCATGGCCGCGCGGATCGCCCGACAGGCCGGTTGCGCCACCCTCATCACCCTTGGCGGCCGGGCCTCGCCCCTCGCCGCCGTAGAGGCCGGGGCGCGTGCGACCCTGGTCACCGCCGCCGTCTCCCCGCACGCTGCGCGCAAGTCCTGGATCGGCGGCTCCCTGGCGCCCTCCGGCGTAATCCGGATCGACGCCGGTGCGGCCCGGGCCCTGCGTCGCGGCAAGAGCCTGCTGGCGGCGGGGGTCACGGCGGTCGAGGGCCGGTTCGGCAAGGGCGACGCCGTGGTGGTGCGTGACGACGCGGGTCAGGAAGTGGCCCGGGGCCTCAGCCGCTACGACTCCGACGACGCCGTGCGGATCTGCGGCCTCAGCTCGGCCGCCGTCGAGGCCGAGTTGGGTTTTTCCGAAGGCCCGGTCATCCACGCCGACGACCTGGCGGTCTCGGCCTGATCAGGGAAGGCTGGTGACCTTCCGGGCCGTCAGGTCCGCAAGGCGCGCCGCATCGACGCCCAGCCCCTCCAGGACCTCCCGGGTATGCGCACCGAGGGGCGGACCCGGCCAGCGCACGCCGCCCGGCGTCTCCGAGAGCCGGGGGAAGGCGTTCTGCATCTTCACCTTCCCGAAGACCGGGTGGTCCACCTCGACGATGGACTGGCGGGCGGCGAACTGCGGGTCCTCCAGCATGTCCGGGGCGCGGAAGATGCGGCCGCAGGGCACGCCGTTGGCCTCCAGCAGGGCCAGGAGTTCGGGAAGCGGCCAGTTCCGCGTCCAGGCCGAGACGATGGCGTCCAGCTCGGCCTGGTTCTCGCCCCGGGCGGCGTGGGTGGCGTAGCGCGGGTCGGCGGCCAGGTCCTCGCGGCCCATGGTCGCGGCCAGGCGGGCGAAGACGGCGTCGCCGTTCCCGCCGATCAGCAGGCTCTCGCCGTTGGCGCAGGGATAGACATTGGAGGGGGCGATGCCCGGCAGGACGGAGCCCGAGCGTTCCCGGACATAGCCGGTGAGGTCGTACTCGGTGACCAGGTTCTCCATCACCGACAGGACGCTCTCATAGAGCGCCGCATCGATCATCTGGCCCCTGCCGGTCCGCTCGCGGTGGTGCAGGGCCATCATCACGCCGATCACGGCGTGCAGGGCGGTCAGGCTGTCACCGATGGAGATTCCCGCCCGGGCCGGTGGACGGTCCGGCTCGCCGGTCACGTAGCGCAGGCCGCCCATGGCCTCGCCGATCAGGCCGTAGCCGGCCCGCTCCGAATAGGGCCCGGTCTGGCCGAAGCCCGACACCCGGGCCATCACCAGCCGGGGATTACGGGCGGCGAGGGCCTCGTAGCCCATGCCCCACTTCTCCATGGCGCCGGGGCGGAAGTTCTCGATCACGACGTCGGCCTGGTCGATCAGGGCCAGGGCCAGCTCACGGCCTTCGGGCTGGCGCAGGTCGAGGGCCACCGAGCGCTTGTTTCGCCCGATGACCGGCCACCAGGGCGACAGGCCCTTGGGCAACGACCGGCCCCACTGGCGCATGGGATCACCCTTGCCCGGGTCCTCGATCTTGACCACGTCGGCGCCGAAGTCGCCCAGCACCTGGCCGCAGAAGGGCCCAGCAATGAGGGTGCCCATCTCCACGACCTTCAGGTCTGACAGGGGTCCCCTCGGGATCTGGTCGGTCATGGCGCGCTCCGGTTCCGCTCGAGCGGACCTAGGCCGCAGGCCGGGAACGGTGTCAATCATGGGCTCCCCCTTTGGCGGCCCCGGGGTTTTCCTTCCCGCCCGACAGGCGTATGCCGCCTTCCATGACCCGTTTCACGCACACGCCGCCGCCTCCGGTCCTGGTCCCTGTCGAGGGCTCCGACGCCCTCTTCCCGGTCCGCCGGGTGCTGTGCGTGGGCCGGAACTACGCCGCCCACCGGCGCGAGATGGGCGGCGATGACCGGGACCCCCCCTTTTTCTTCGCCAAGCCCGCGGACGCCATCGTGCCGCCCGGCGGCCCCGTGCCCTTCCCCTCCGCCACCGCCAACCTGCACCACGAGATCGAATTGGTCGTCGCCCTGAAGTCGGGCGGCGCCGACATTCCCCTGGACCGCACCCTTGAGGCCGTCTTCGGCTACGCGGTGGGCGTCGACCTGACCCGGCGGGACCTGCAGGCCCTGGCCAAGGACAAGGGCCAGCCCTGGGAGGCCTCCAAGGGGTTCGACGCCTCCGGCCCCGTCTCGGCCATCCGGCCCTGGACGGCCGCCCCGCCCCAGGGGGCCATCCGCCTGTCCATCAATGGCGCGGTGCGCCAGGACGCCGTCGTGGCGGACATGATCTGGAACGTCGCCGAGATCATCTCCGAGGCCTCGCGGCTGTGGACCCTGGCGGCCGGCGACCTGATCTTCACGGGGACGCCGGAGGGCGTCGGCCCGCTGCAGCGCGGCGACCGGGTCGAGGGCGAGGTCGAGGGCGTCGGCGCCCTGGCCTTCCAGCTGGACTGACCGGCATGGCCCTGACCCTCTACAGCTTCTGGGCCGCCACGGCGCCCTACCGGGTGCGCATCGGCCTCGCCCTCAAGGGCCTGTCCTACGAAGTCGTCCCCGTGGACCTGCGCGCCGGCGACCAGCATGGCGAGGCCTACCGGGCGAGAAACCCCCAGGGCCTGGCGCCCGCCCTGGACACCGGGGCCGGCGACCTCCTGACCCAGAGCCTGGCCATCCTGGAGTGGCTGGAGGAGACCCATCCGACCCCGCCCCTCCTTCCGGCGGATGCCCTGGACCGAGCCCGTGTCCGGTCCATGGCCGCCCTGATCGCCTGCGACATCCATCCGCTGAACAACCTGAGGGTCCACCAGGCCCTGCAGGGCCTGGGGGTGTCCCGCGGGGACGTCACCACCTGGTCCGCCCGCTGGGTGAGCGATGGGTTCGACGCCCTGGACTCCCTGGTCGCCCGGTACGGGGATGGCTTTGCCTATGGCGCGACGCCGACCCTCGCGGACTGCCTCCTGGTTCCTCAGGTCTACGCCGCCGCGCGATACGACCTCGACATGGCCCGCTGGCCCGCCCTGAAGGCGGCGTCGGACCATGCCGCCGCCCATCCGGCCTTCGAGGCCGCCCATCCACGGAACCAGCCGGGAGCGCCGAAACCCTGAATGCTTGAGGACCTCAAGGCCAATAATCGTCGCTGGGCCGCAGCCAAGCTGTCCGTGGACCCTGGCTTCTTCCAGCGCCTCGCCGGCCAGCAGAGCCCGGAGTACCTCTGGATCGGCTGCGCCGACAGCCGGGTGCCCGCCAACGAGATCGTCGGCCTCGATCCCGGCGAACTGTTCGTGCACCGGAACGTGGCCAACCTCGCGCCGCCCCAGGACGCCAACTACCTCTCGGTGCTGCAGTTCGCCGTGGACGTGCTCAAGGTGCGTCACATCATGGTGGTGGGACACTATGGCTGCGGTGGCGTGGCCGCGGCGGTGGACGGGCGTCGGCGGGGCCTGGTCGACCACTGGCTTCACCCGATCCGGGAAATCTACGCCGAGAACCGGACAGAACTCGAGGCGCTCGGGGATGGCCCGCGCCTGGACCGGCTCTGCGAGCTGAATGTCATCCGCCAGGTGCGGAACGTCGCCTCGGACGTCTTCGTCCAGGACGCCTGGGCGCGCAGGCAGGCGATCAGCGTCCATGGCTGGATCTACGCCATCCACGACGGCCTGCTGACCGACCTGTCCGTGACCGTGTCGGACTCCGGCGGGCTGGAGGCCCTGTAGCCCGGGGTCAGGCCAGCTTGATCTCCCGCAGCCTCTGGTGGAGGAAGGCGTCTGCGGTGATGGGCTCGGGGAAGGCGTCGGGCCGCTCCGCCGTGATGCAGCCGGGCAGGGTCCGGACCTCGAAATCCGGCCGGAAGTGCAGGAAGAAGGGGGTCGAATAGCGCGAGACGCCCCGCCGCTCCGGCGCCGGATTGACCACACGGTGGATGGTCGAAGGCAGGACCCGGTTGCTTAGCCGCTCCAGCATGTCGCCGATATTGCAGACCAGGGAGCCCGCGGGCGGGTTCACGGCCAGCCAGCGCCCGTCGCGGTCCAGGACCTCAAGTCCCGCCTCTTCGGCTCCGAGCAGCAGGGTGATGACGTTGATGTCGCCATGGGCGCCAGCCCGGATGTTGGGGCCGTCCGGCGGCGCTGGGGGATAGTGAAGGAGCCTCAGGATCGAGTTCCCGTCGCGGACAGGATCGTCGAACCAGCGACGCTCCAGGCCGAGGTAAGCGGCCAGGGCCTGGAGCACCCGAAGGCCGAAATCCTCCAGCGCATTGAACAGCCAGGTGATCTCCTCGCGGAAACCCGCGACCTCCTCAGGCCAGACATTCGGCGGCATGACCGGGGCGTAGGCGTGACCCGCCGGAAGCTCCCGGCCCATGTGCCAGAACTCCTTGAGGTCGAAATGCTGGGAGTCCTTGGCGGTCTCCACGCCGAAGGGCGTATAGCCCCTCTGGCCTCCCACCCCGGTGACATAGCGGCGCTTCACCGCCTCCGGAAGGGCGAAGAAGGCCCGGGAGGCCGCGAGCGCCCGGTCGATCCGCGCCAGGTCCAGGTCGTGGTCGGCGATGACGCAGAATCCATAGCGGACGAAGCTGTCGCCCAGGCGGCGGGAGAAGCCTTCGAAGTCGGCGGACCAGTCATTGAAATCCACTGGCGGCAGGCCGGAAGGGGAGGGGGGCTGGGTCATGACCGCCTCCTACACCGGGGCGGGCCTCCGCGCCAATCCGGAGGCCTCCCAGGGCGCCCGGGGCGTTTTCAAATGCTGCATTGCAGCGTAGGGTGATCCTATGGCGACCAAGATCCAATCTGATGCGACCTCCGCCCTCGCTGGCCTGCTGTTCGACGGCATGACGGTCATGGCCGGGGGCTTCGGCCTTTGCGGCATTCCCGAGAACCTCATCCTGGCCATCCGCGAGTCCGGGGTGAAGGACCTGACGGTGGTCTCGAACAACTGCGGCGTCGATGGCTTCGGCCTCGGCCTGCTGCTTGAGAACGGCCAGATCCGCAAGATGATCAGCTCCTATGTGGGCGAGAACGAGCTGTTCGAGCGGCTCTACATCGAGGGGAGGCTGGAGGTGGAGTTCACGCCGCAGGGCACCCTGGCCGAGCGCATCCGGGCCGGCGGCGCCGGCATCCCGGCCTTCTTCACCCGCACGGGGGTGGGCACGGTGGTGGCCGAGGGCAAGGAGACCCGCGAGTTCGACGGCGAGACCTTCCTCATGGAGCGGGCGCTGAAGGCCGACCTCTCCATCGTCAAGGCCTGGAAGGGCGACGCCGAGGGCAACCTGATCTACCGGAAGACGGCGCGGAACTTCAATCCGATGATGGCGACGGCCGGCCGGGTCTGCGTCGCCGAGGTCGAGTCCCTCGTTCCGACAGGGACCCTCGACAAGGACATGATCCACACCCCCGGCGTCTACGTGCACCGCATCCTGAAGGGCCCGGCCTACGAGAGACGCATTGAGCGCCTGACCACCCGCCCCCGCACCGAGAAGGCGAGCGCCTGATGCCCTGGACCCGCGACGACATGACCGCCCGGGCGGCCCGCGAGCTGAAGGACGGCTTCTACGTCAACCTCGGCATCGGCATCCCGACCCTGGTCGCCAACCACATCCCGCCGGGCGTGCAGGTCACCCTGCAGTCCGAGAACGGCATGCTGGGCATGGGCCCCTATCCCTTCGAGGGGGAGGAGGATCCCGACCTCGTCAATGCCGGCAAGATGACCATCAGCGAGTTGGACTCCTCCTCCTATTTCAACAGCGCCGAATCCTTCGCCATGATCCGCGGCGGCCACATCGACCTGTCGGTGCTGGGCGCCATGCAGGTGGCCGCCAACGGCGACCTGGCGAACTGGATGGTCCCCGGCAAGATGGTCAAGGGCATGGGCGGTGCGATGGACCTGGTGGCCGGCGTCAAGCGGGTCATCGTGGTCATGGAGCACTGCGAGAAATCCGGCCGCTCCAAGCTGGTCCGCGAATGCACCCTGCCCCTGACCGGCAAGGGGGTGGTGGACCTCCTCATCACCGACCTCGGGGTCTTCGAGATCAACCGCGGGCGCTCCTCGGTTCGGCTTGTGGAACTGGCCCCGGGCGTTACGCTGGAAGAGGTCCGGGCCCGGACCGAGGCCGACTTCGTCACCGACCTGGCCTGATCCGGTCCGCCGCAACGGAGGCGCAACCATGTTCCGTGTCTTCCTGGCCCTGTGCCTGGTCCTGATGGCCGGCGCCGCCGTTCCCGCCGCATCCGCCCCGCCCAAGGGCTCGAACCTGAAGACCTCCATCTTCGCTGGCGGCTGCTTCTGGTCTGCCGAGCACGAGATGGAGAAGGTGCGTGGGGTGGTCGACGTCGTCGTTGGCTATTCGGGCGGCGCCAAGCGAAACCCCACCTACGAGAATCACGAGGGGCACCTGGAGGCCATCCGGGTGACCTGGGACCCGTCCCGGACCACCTATCCCGCCCTGGTCGCCGCCTTCTTCCGGAACATCGATCCCACGGATCCCAACGGCCAGATCTGCGACATCGGCCCCAGCTACCGCACAGCGGTCTTTGTCGAGACCGATGCCGAGAAACGCGTCGCCGAACAGGTCAAGGCCGACGTCGCCCGCCAGATCCGGCGGCCCGTCGCCACCCGGATCCTGCCGCGCTCCACCTTCTGGGTGGGTGAGGGCTACCACCAGGACTACGCGGTCAAAAATCCGGCCCACTATAACCGCTACCGGATCGGCTGCGGCCGTGACGCCCGGATCCGGGCGGTCTGGTCGGGACGGGGCTGAAGGGCGCCTCGCAAACGGGCGTCAGAAGCCTCGGAGCGTGGCGTTTTTGCAGCACTCCCTCACATGGAGCGAACTGTTAAAAAACCGTCACACCAAATGTGACAATCCAAGGTAAACGCACGCCCGACCGGTCGGGGCAGGCTGCAGGCCGGATTGATCCGATGGAGGGGTATCCATGATGTCCACGAGAATGCTCGCCAACAGCGCGGCGGTCGCCGCCCTGATGTGCGCCATGGCCGTCCCGGCCTTCGCCCAGGAAACCACCAGCGCCATCCGCGGCCAACTTGAGGGCAACGATGGCGCGTCCGTCGCCAACGCCACGGTGACCGTGGTTCACACCCCCTCGGGAACCCGCTCCATCACGCGGTCTGGCGCAGACGGTGTCTTCGATGCGCGGGGACTTCGGGTGGGTGGTCCCTACACCGTGACGGTCAGCGCGCCGGGCTACGAGACCGAAACTGTTTCCGGCGTGGTCCTGACCCAGGCAGAGACCCTGCGCCTCAACATCGACCTGATCTCAACGACCGCTGTGGACGAGGTGATTGTCACCGCCGCGCGGAACCCCGAGGCGGGCAATTCCGGCATCGCCTCGACCCTGAGCCGGCCCTCCATCGAGTCGGTGGTGTCCGTCACCCGCGACATCCGGGACCTCGCCCGCCGTAACCTGCTGACGTCCACCAACGCCCAGGCGGACGGCGGCGTCTCCATCGCCGGTTCCAACCCCAAGCTGAACCGGATCACCATCGACGGCGCCTCGGTGCAGGACGATTTCGGTCTGAATTCCGGTGGCCTGCCGACGCTGCGCGGCCCCATCTCCATCGACGCCGTGGAGCAGTTCACGGTCCAGTCCGTTCCTTACGACGTCGAGAACGGCGATTTCCAGGGTGGCGCGATCGATATCGTCCTTCGCTCCGGGGGGAATGACTTCACCGGTTCCGCCTTTGTGAACTACCTCAACGACGGCCTGGTCGGCGAGAAGATCAAGGGCCGGTCTATCCCCCAGACCATCAGCCAGACCAACTATGGCGGGTTCCTGTCCGGCCCGATCCTGGCCGATCGCCTCTTCTTCGCCCTCTCCTACGAGAAGTATGAGTCCAGCGAGGCGGTTGTCACCGGCCCCTCCGGGGCGGGCTTTGCCAACAGCATCAGCGGTGTGACGCAATCGACGATCGACCAGGTCGTCGGGATCCTGAACAATACCTACGCCACCAAGTTCAGCGCCGGCGGCATTCCTCGCAACACCCCGATCCTGGACGAGAAGTATTCAGCCAAGTTCGACTGGAACATCAACGACCAGCATCGCGCCTCGTTCACCTATCGATACTCCCTCTCCGAGGTGATCGCCCGTCCGAACCTGAATGCCGGCACGGCGGGACTCTCGTCCAACTTCTACCTGAGCGGCGAGGACGACACGTCCTATGTCGGTGAACTGAATTCCCAGTGGACGGACTCGCTCAACACCCAGATCCGCATCTCCCAACGGGACTATGTGCGCCAACAGATGCCGGATTCGGGACAAGAGTTCTCTGAGCTGATCATCTGCTCTGCAGCGACATCCGACGCCAACCTGACCTCTTGCGCCTCCGGTTTCTCCAACGTCCGGATCGGACCGGACGCCTTCCGCCAGGCCAATGAGCTTGAGACCAAGAACCTCAACATCCAGGCCAAGGCGACCTATGCGCTTGGTGACCACCTGTTCAAGATTGGCTTTGAGTCCCAGAACATCGAGGTCATCAATCTCTTCGTCCCCAATAGCGACGGCGTTTACTATTTTGACTCGATCAACGATTTCCAGCTCGGACGCGCAAACCGACTGACTTACTCGAATGCGCCTTCTGGAAATCCTTTCGACGCCGCAGCCAAGTTCGAGTACCAGCAGAACAGCCTGTACCTTCAGGATGTCCTGGATATCAGCACCGACCTGCAGGTGACCGCGGGGTTCCGCTATGACTGGTACTCAAGTGATGACAAGCCGATCGCCAATCCCTTCTTCCTGGCCCGGAACGGTTTCACCAACCAGACCACCTATGACGGCAAGTCGATCCTCATGCCCCGGTTGGCGTTCAAGTACGATCCCACCGAGTCCATCCGCATCACGGGCGGCGCCGGGATCTTCGCCGGCGGTATTCCCGACGTCCTGCTCTCCACCTCCTTCAGCACCACCGGCTATGCGGCTGCGGGCGTGACCATTGAGCGGAACGCGGATGGCACCTTCCGGGAGTTGGGCAACAACGTCGGCTTCACCCAGGCCGCGGGCGCTTCGGCCCTGAACGTCAACCGTGCGGACGCACGGTTTGGCTACGACCTTCCGTCGGCTGTGACCGGTCTGGTGACGCCCACCATCCTTCCGACCGCCTCTGAGGTGATCGCGCTCAACCCGGCCTTCCAGATTCCCTCGTCCTGGAAGTTCTTCCTGAGCGGCTCCGTCGATCTTCCCTTCGGCTTCAAGGCCCAGACCGACCTGGTGGTCACTGAGGTGATCTCGACGCTCAAGTACACCGACTTCAAGGTCCGCCCGCTTCTTGTGAACGGACAACAGCAGGTCACCCCCGACGGGCGGCTCCGCTATGACGGCCTGACCATGACGGACGCTGCGCGCGCCGCAGCCGGGGTCGGTGGGACCAACGTGCAGACCGCGGCGGATCTGGTCGTGGGCGATGACAAGCGCGGCAAGGGATACGTTGCTGCGGTGGGGCTCTCACGGGGCTTCTTCGACGACGATCTCAATGTGTCCGTGGGTTACGTCCGCCAGAACCTCGAGGAGTCCACCAGCGGCCTTCGGTTCGGCACGGTCGCCGGATCCCTCTACGCCAGCCAGCTCGCCTCTGCCGAGGACGCTAACAGCGACGCCTATGGCCGGGGATACGAGGAAGTCCGTGACCGCGCCAAGATTGAGGTGAGCTACGAGAAGGCGTTCTTTGCGGACGCCAAGACCCGTATCTCGTTCTTCGGCGAGTTCCGGTCGGGTCGTCCCTTCAACGTCACCATGGCGAGCCAGGGCGGCAACCGCAGCCCGGTCTTCGGCACCAACCGGAGCGCCTATCAGCTTTACGTTCCGGACTTCGCCGCTGATGCAAACCCCAACGACCTGGATGTCGGTTTCGTCACCTTCGACAGTGTCAACACGCTCAACGCCTTCAGGGCGGCGGTGAACCGGTTCGACCTCCCGGTCGGCGTGGTGCCCAAGGGCTACAACCGCAATCCCGATGTGAACCAGGTGGATCTGCAGATCAGCCAGGAAGTCCCGACCCCGATCCAGGGTCACAAGTTCAAGGTGGTTCTGGATGTCTACAATGTCCTCAACCTGATGAACGATAGCTGGGGAACCATCGAAGAGTACGGCTCCACAGGCTCGGGCCAGGGCAACAACCGGATCGTGGACGTTCAGTGCGCGACAGCCACTGGCGCTGCGGCCGGAACCGGCAGCCCGGTGTGCGCCCGGTATCGTTACTCGAACCCGAGTTCCACGGCCTTGACCCGGTCCTTCGCGGGTCGCCCTGGGGCGAACAACCCGTCTCTCTGGGCCGCGCAGATCTCGCTTCGCTATCAGTTCTGAGACCCGGATAGAGTCACTTGTCAGGGGGCGGTCCGGCGACGGGCCGCCCCTTTCTCTTGCGGGTCCTGTCCAGGCGCTTGACGTTGGGGCCGACCTCGCCCATCTGCCCGCGTCCCCTATGGGAGAACCGCGCCATGTCCCGTCCTGTCCCCGCCGAGTGGGCCTCGCACCGGGCCATGTGGCTGGGCTTTCCAAGCCATGAAGACCTTTGGGAGGACAATCTTGCGCCTGCCCAGGACGAGGTCGAGGCCCTGGCCCGGGCCCTCGCCGGCCCGGGCGGAGAGCGC
>CANGRP010000009.1 GCA_947456005.1 Caulobacteraceae bacterium | reverse complement strand
TTCATGCCGGGGACAAAGCAGGAGCAGGGCGGCCTGATCCGGCACGGCGCCAAGTTGCTGTTCGCCTTCGCCGAGGCGACGGTGCCCAAGGTGACCCTGATCACCCGCAAGGCCTACGGCGGGGCCTATGACGTGATGAGTTCCAAGCATATCCGAGGCGACGTGAACTACGCCTGGCCCTCCGCCGAGATCGCCGTCATGGGATCGAAGGGCGCCGTGGAGATTATCTTCCGCTCCGAGATCGGCGACACCGAGGCGATCGCCGCCCGGGAGGCCGAGTACAAGGCGCGCTTCGCCAATCCCTTCGTCGCGGCCTCACGCGGTTACATCGACGACGTGATCTCGCCCCACTCGACCCGGCGTCGTATCGCCCGGTCTCTGCGCAACCTGAGGGGGAAGGTGCTGTCCAATCCCTGGAAGAAGCACGACAATATCCCCCTCTGATCCGCCTTCGGGCGCGGGCTCCATGAGGTTCTGGTGCACAATCTCGCCGCGCAGCTGATGCTCTCCACAGGGCTTGTGTCGGCGACGGTGGTCATGCACCTGATCGGCCTGGGCATACTTCGGCGGCTGGTGCGTCTTCACCTTGAGCGCTTTCTCCTCTTCGTGCACCTGGACCGGGTGATCGTTCCCATGGGCGTGGTCCTGGGGCTGTTCGTGGTGCACGGGGCGGAAATCTGGCTCTACGCCCTGACCTACCAGGCCATGGGTTTGACCGACTCCCTGGAGGAGGCCCTCTTCATCTCCACCAGCTCCTACTCGACAATCGGCGAGGCGGCCGGGCTGCTTCCTGCGGACTGGCGGCTCGTGGGGGTTCTTGAGGGCGTGAACGGCATGCTGCTTATCGGCTGGTCCACGGCCTTCCTCTTCCAGCTCCTGGACCACATCATGAGCGATGATGAGGAGGTCCAGGCCCAGAAGGGCGCCATCGCCCGCCGCCGGCGCGCGAAGAAGTAACGGCGGGCTTCCTCAGGCTTCGAGGGTCGCCATGTCATCCCCACGCTGAAGCGGGTCGCGCAAGGCCTGGTCAGCTGGCGTGAACTCCAGCGAGACCGAGTTGATGCAATACCGCAGTCGCGTCGGGGGAGGGCCGTCCGGGAAGACGTGTCCCTGGTGGCTGTCACACCGGGCGCAACGGGTCTCGATCCGGAGCATGCCGTAGCTGGTGTCGCGCACCCCGATCACGTGCGCCGGGTGGATCGGCGCCCAGAAGCTGGGCCAGCCGGTCCCACTCTCGAACTTGGTCCCGGCCTGGAACAGGGGCAGTCCGCAGAGCCGGCAGCAATAGACCCCGTCGGCCTTGTTGTTTAGAAGGCCTCCGCAGAACGGCGCTTCGGTGCCGTGTCGGAGCAGGACCTCGGCCTCCTCGGTCGTCAGACCGGACTCAAGACGCTTGCGTTCCGCAGCGTCGGGTGGCGTGAGGTCGAAGGAAGACGGAGAGATCGCGGGCTTGTCCATGCCTGCAATCTAGGGGGCGGATGTCCCGGGTGGAAGCACCCGATGCGCCGAATCCCCGGCACTGTTCAAGGGGCGCTGGATGTTCAGGAAGATCCTCATTGCCAACCGCGGCGAGATCGCCGTGCGGATCATCAAGACCTGCCGCCGTCTGGGGATCGCCACCGTGGTGGTCTATTCCGAGGCGGATGCGGATTCGATGGCCGTCGAGATGGCGGACGAAAGCGTCTTCATCGGCCCCGCGCCTGCGTCTGCCAGCTACCTGGTGGCCGACAAGATCGTCGAGGCCTGCCGGGCGACCGGCGCCGAGGCGGTTCATCCGGGCTTCGGTTTCCTGTCCGAGAACGCCGGCTTCGCCAAGCGTCTCGCCGACGAGGGGATTGTCTTCATTGGCCCCAATCCCCACGCCATCGAGGCCATGGGGGACAAGATCGAGTCGAAGAAGTTCGCCGCCCGCGCCAACGTCTCTGTCGTGCCGGGCCATGTGGGTGAAATCGACGATACCGCCCACGCCATCCGCATCGCGGAGGACATCGGCTATCCGGTGATGATCAAGGCGTCCGCCGGCGGCGGCGGCAAGGGCATCCGGGTCGCCTGGAACCGCCAGGACGTCGACGAGGGATTCCCCGCCGTCCGGGCCGAGGCCAAGGCGAGCTTCGGGGATGACCGGATCTTCATTGAGAAGTTCATCGAGAGCCCCCGCCATATCGAGATCCAGATCCTCGGCGACAAGCATGGCAATGTCGTCCACCTGTTCGAGCGTGAGTGCTCGATCCAGCGCCGGAACCAGAAGGTCATCGAGGAGGCGCCGTCGCCGCTCCTGGACGAGGCCACCCGGGCGGCCATGGGGGCCCAGGCGGTGGCCCTGGCCAAGGCCGTCAACTACGACAGCGCGGGCACCGTGGAGTTCGTCGCCGGCCAGGACCGCAGCTTCTTCTTCCTGGAGATGAACACCCGCCTCCAGGTCGAGCATCCGGTGACTGAGCTGATCACCGGCGTGGACCTGGTCGAGCAGATGATCCGGTCCGCCTGGGGCGAAAAGCTGGCCTTCCGTCAGGAGGACCTCTCGATCAACGGCTGGGCGATGGAAAGCCGGATCTACGCCGAGGACCCTTACCGGGGCTTCCTGCCCTCCATCGGGCGGCTGGTCCGCTACAGCCCTCCTGCGGAGGGCGAGGCCGAGGGCGGCGTCCTGATCCGGAACGACGCCGGCGTGCGCGAGGGTGATGAAATCTCGATGTACTACGACCCCATGATCTCCAAGCTCTCGACCTGGGGACCGGACCGGATCGCGGCCATCGACGCCATGGGCCAGGCCCTGGAGAACTTCCACATCGAGGGCTTGGGCCAGAACATTCCCTTCCTGGCCGCCGTGATGGACCAGGAGCGTTTCCGGTCAGGGCGCCTCTCGACCTCCTACATCAAGGATGAGTTCCCGGAGGGCTTCCAGGGAACCGCCCCTGACGCCTTCCAGAAGGACCTGATGACCGCGGTGGCCTGCGCCGTGCACCGGGTGATCGCCGGGCGGGCGGCAGGTGGTCGCCTGCGCGATGACTGGATGGTGATCGGCGCCGGGGAGCACCGCCCCGTCCTCCTGGAGACCTCGGAGGGGGGGCTGAAGGTCGACCTGCTCGACGAGGGCCGGGCCCTCCACCTGGACCAGGCGGACTGGCGTCCGGGACTGCCCGTCTTCCGCGGCGTTCTGGACGGCCGGGACTTTGCCTGCGCCGTGCAGCCGGTCGCCGAGGGCTACCTGATCCGTCACCGGGCGGCGACCTGCCGGATCCTCATCCTGTCGCCGCGGTCGGCCCAGCTGCATGACATGCTGCCGCCCAAGAAGGCGGCGGATACCGCCAAGCTGGTCATCTCGCCCATGCCCGGTCTTGTGGTCACCCTGGATGTCGAGGCCGGCCAGTCCGTGCGCTCGGGGGAACAGGTGGCCATCATCGAGGCCATGAAGATGCAGAATATCATCCGGGCGGAGCGGGACGGGGTGGTCAAGGCTGTCCTGGTGACCGCAGGGGCCTCCGTCGCTGCCGACGAGGTGTTGATCGAGTTCGGATGAACGGTCCCGGCCGAGCGAAGGGGAGGCCGGAATGAGCCTCGTCGCAGGGTTTGTCCTGCTGTTGTCCGCCTTCGCCACCGCACTGCTCTCCGGAGTGTTCGGCATGGCGGGCGGACTTGTTCTGATGGGCGTTCTCGCCCTGATCCTGCCCGTGCAGGCCGCCTTCGTGACCCATGGCGTCCTGCAGCTTGCGGCCAACGGCTGGCGCGCCCTGATCCAGCGAGGCCATATCCGCTGGGCGGTGATCGGTGGGTACGGCCTGGGATCTTTGATTGCGGCCGCTGTTGTCCTTCTGCTCGCCTTCTCTCCTTCCCGTCCGCTTCTCTTCCTTTGCCTGGGCCTGACCCCGCTTCTGACCTGGCTTCCGGGGGATCGACTGAGGCTGGACGCTGAACGGCCGATCCACGCCGTGCTCGCGGGCATCTCCGTCACAGGGCTCAACCTGACCGCGGGCGTGGCCGGACCGCTGCTGGACATCTTCTTCGTCCGGACCGGAATGACGCGCCACGCCGTGGTGGCGACCAAGGCGGCGACACAGGTCCTCGCCCACCTCGCCAAGACGGTGGTCTATGGGGTCGGCCTCCTCCAGCTGGGCGGACAGGGCATGCCCCCGGTCTGGCTCCTGGCCCTTGCCCTGCCTCTCTCCTTTGCCGGCACGGCCGTTGGCGCGCGCCTGCTGGACCGGATGAGCGACGCCGGCTTCCGCCGATGGACGCGCTGGATCGTCACCGGGATCGGCGTCGTCTACCTGGTCCAGGCGGCGAGACTGCTGCTCGCCGCCTGAGGCTCAGGCCAGGGCCGCCGTAATGGCCTGGTCAAGGTCGGCGACGATGTCGTCGATGTGCTCGATCCCGATCGACAGGCGCACATAGCCGGCGGAGACGCCCGTGGCCTCCTGCTCTTCAGCCGACAGCTGGGAGTGGGTGGTCGAAGCCGGGTGGATGGCCAGGCTCCGCGCATCGCCGATGTTCGCCACGTGGTAGAGCAGCTTCAGTCCGTCGATGAACTTCCGGCCGGCCTCGACGCCGCCCTCGAGTTCAAATCCAACCAGTCCGCCGAAGCCGCCCTTCATGACCCGGTCTGCGCGGGCCCGGGCTTCGCCGGTCTGCTGGGAGGGATGGATGACGCGCGAGACGCCCTTGCGCCCCTTCAGCCAGGCCGCCACAGCCGTGGCGTTGGCGCAGTGGCGCTCCATTCGCAGGGCCAGGGTCTCGACCCCCTGGAGGATCTGGAAGGCGTTGAAGGGCGACAGGGCCGCGCCCAGGTCCCGCAGCAGGATGACCCGCGCCCGCAGGATGTAGGCGATCGGCCCGAGGGGCTTTACCGCCTGGGTCCACACCGCGCCATGGTAGGAGGCGTCCGGCGTGTTGAGGAGGGGCTGGCGCTCGGGCCGGCTCTCCCAGTCGAACTTCCCGGAGTCGACGATCAGGCCGCCGATCGAGGTGCCGTGTCCGCCCAGGTACTTGGTGGCGGAATAGACGACGATGGCCGCGCCGTGGTCGAAGGGGCGCACCAGAAGGGGTGCGGCGGTGTTGTCCATGATCAGCGGAATGCCGAACTCCCGCCCGATGGCGGCGACTTCGGCGATCGGGAACACCTCCAGCTTCGGATTGGGCAGGGTCTCTGCATAGTAGGCGCGGGTCCGGTCATCCGTGGCCCGCCGGAAGTTCTCGGGATCGGCCGGATCGACGAAGCGGACCTCGATGCCCTGGTCCTTCAGGGTGTTGGCGAACAGGTTCCACGTCCCGCCATAGAGCGCTGTGGAGGACACCACATTGTCGCCGGCCCGGGCGAGGTTCTGCAGGGCGAAGGCCGAGGCCGCCTGGCCGGAGGCCACCGCCAGGGCGCCGACGCCGCCTTCCAGCGCCGTGATGCGCTGTTCCAGGACGTCCGTCGTGGGGTTCATGATCCGGGTGTAGATGTTGCCCAACTCCTGCAGGGCGAACAGGGAGGCGGCGTGGCCGGTGTCCCGGAACTGGTAGGACGTGGTCTGGTGGATGGGGACCGCTACCGATCCGGTGGTGGGATCGGCGCGCCATCCGGCATGCAGGACAAGAGTTTCGGGATGCTGGGGGGCGTCGGACATCGCGGGCTCCTTGCGCGCAGGACAGGGCGTCCGTCCTAACAGTCGCTTGTAGGCGGTCAAGCGAGGGACCCTGGCCCCGACCTTAAGAATTTCTGGATGGGCGGCCCGACGGCCCTCAGGTCCAGCACCTTGGCGCGGCGCTCCACCTTGGGTTATCCACCCTTCCGGCGCCGGCGATCCGGCGGGAAGTTGGTGGGTGCACAAGGATTCGAACCTTGGACCCGCTGATTAAGAGTCAGCTGCTCTACCAACTGAGCTATGCACCCTGGCCATACGGCGCCTTCCGGCCCCGTGGGCGAGGGCGCGGAAAATACTGGAAACCGCGTCGAACGCAAGGGCGTGGAAGGGAGTGTTCCGAATGAGTTCGCCGGGGGCCGCCAGCCGCATCGATTTCGGGGTCCTGGATCGTCTCGCTGCAGGCGACCAGGGCCTCATGCAGGACATCCTCGAGATCTTCCTGGAGGAGTCGACGGGGTGGGCGGAAGGCCTGGCAGGCGAAGCGGGCGAGGGGCTGGCGGAGACCATCCACACGCTCAAGTCGTCGAGTCGCGCTGTCGGCGCGCTCGACCTGGGCGACTTTTGTGAGTCCTGGGAACTCGGCGAGATCGAGGAAACCGGCCCCGTCCTTGACGAGCTGGTCCGGGTGAAAGCGGAAATCCGCGACTGGCTCGCCCGCTAGATTCCCGCGCCGTTGTCGAGAGTCTTCAGGGCCGCCTCGTGCGCTTCGGCCTCGGCCGTGATCCAGCCGATGAAGGCCTTGACCTGGGGCAGTCGGCCCTTCGACTTTGGGTGGACAAGGTAATAGGCGAAGTCCACGGCTGTCGCGATCTGGAGCGGCGCCACGAGCCGTCCGGCGTCCAGGTCGTCCTGGGCCAGGGTCCGCTTGGCGAGGGCGACGCCGCGACCGTTCACCGCCGCCTCGATGACCAGGCTGGACTGGTTGAACCTCGGGCCCCGCGCCCCATCCACGCCCCGGACGCTGCGAGCCGCCAGCCACATGGTCCAGTCCGGGCAGGAGTCATCCGGATCCGGCGAGCCGTCGTGCAGCAAGAGGTGATTGGCCAGGTCTTCCGGCCTGTTGAGCGGGTTGGCGGCGTGCAGTTCCGGGCTGAGGACCGGGATCACCGTCTCGCCGATCAGTCGCCGCACCTCCATCCCCGGATACCGGCCCGCGCCGTAGCGCAGGGCGATGTCCACCTCGCCGGCGGTCAGGTCCACGAGGTCCAGGCCAGCGGACAGCCAGACGTCCACCTGCGGATAGGCCGCCTCGAACCGTCCCAGGCGCGGCACCAGCCATTTGGCGGCGAAGGAGGGCGCAGCGGTCAGCGTCAGGCGACGCCCGTCCACGGCGGCGGTCAGCAGGGAGGCGGCCTCGGCCAGCCCGTCGAAGGCCTCGCGAAGGGCGGGCAGGGCGGTCTGGGCGGCGTCTGTCAGGAGGAGACCCTTCGGGGTTCGCCGGAACAAGGGGGCGCCGACATAGTCCTCCAGGTTCTGGATCTGCTGCGATACCGCTCCTGGCGTGACCGACAGCTCATCGGCCGCCCGCGAGAAGTTCAGGTGGCGCGCCGCCGCTTCGAAGGCGCGCAGGGCGTTGAGCGGAGGGAGCCGGCGACGGTCGGGTGAACGCTTCACGAGATTTCCTGAACGCTGAGGCAGAAGTCCTCGACTTGCGAATTGAGCCCTGTGCGTTCAGTTTGCAAGCCTTCCGCCCTGCGTCCCGCCGTTTCCGGGAGTGAGGGTCAGCGTTTGTCCGGGGTTCAGGCCCCGCTTCCAGGGGTGTGCTTCCGTCATGTCAGGCCGCAAAGCCGCACCCCGGCGCCGAGATCTTGTCGTTGTGGAGGGCGGGGCCAGGTCCTCACTGGCGCCGGGCAAGGTCTGGCTGACGGGCGCAGGTCCCGGCGATCCTGACCTGATGACCGTCCGCGCGGTCCGCGTCCTTGGCGAGGCGGACGTCGTGGTCCATGACGGCCTCGTGCCGGCGGCGATTCTCGACATGGCGCCCGCCGCCGCCCGACGGATCTCCGTGGCCAAGCGCAAGTCGCGCCATACCTATGCGCAGGACGAGATCAACCGCCTCCTCGTGGGCCTCGCCCGGGAGGGTCTCATCGTGGTCCGGCTCAAGGGCGGGGACCCCTTCATCTTCGGCCGGGGCGGTGAGGAGCTGGAGGCGTGCCGCGCGGCCGGGATCGACTGCGAGGTCGTACCGGGCGTCACCGCGGCCCTGGCCGCCTCCGCCAGCGCCGGGGCGCCCCTGACCCACAGGGAGTCCGCCCAGGCGGTCACCTTCGTCACCGGCCATGCGGCCGGAGAGACCGAGCCAGACCTCGACTGGCCGGTCCTGGCCCGCGCCAACCACACGGTGGTGATCTACATGGGCGTCAGCACCGCCGGGCGGATCGCCGCCCGGCTGATCGCCGCGGGGCGCGCGCCCTCGACCCCGGCCCTGGTGGTCTTCCGTGCAAGCCGGCCCGACGAAAGGCGCATCCCCACCCGCCTGGGCGACCTTGCCGAGGCGGCGGCGTCGGACTCCGGGCCCGCCCTGCTGGTGGTCGGGGAAGCCATGTCCGCAGCCCTGGCCAGCCCGGCGCCCTCCACTCAGCTTCGGGAGGAGCGGGCATGAAGGCGCTCACCGCAAACCGTCTCAGCGATGGGGAGGTCGTGTTCTGGAAGGACGGAGCCTGGGTCGAGCGCCTGTCCGAGGCCCAGATCTTCTCTGACGAGGCCGGAGCTGGCGAGGCGGAAGCGTCCGCCCGCACCCAGAGGACGGTGGTCATCGACCCCTACCTGATCGACCTCGTCGACAGCGCGGGTTTCTGGGCCCCCGTCAGCTACCGCGAACGCATCCGAGCCCTGGGTCCGACCAATCACGAATTGCATGGCAAGCAGGCTGAAGGCGGCGGCGCTGTCGAGGCGCTCCGGCAGGCGCACGGCGCCGCGCGGTCCTCCGGCCGCGTCAACCTGATCCGGCGCAAGTAGGAGGGCGAATGTATCGCTACGACGCCATCGATCGCGCGGTTCTGGCCGACCGTACCGCTGAGTTCCGGGACCAGGTGCGCCGACGCCTGGCGGGCGAGCTGACCGAGGACCAGTTCAAGCCGCTGCGGCTCATGAACGGCCTGTACCTGCAGCTTCACGCCTACATGCTCCGGGTGGCTGTGCCCTACGGGTCTCTCAGCCCCCTGCAGATGCGGGCCCTGGCGGATATCGCCCGGCGGTTCGACCGGGGGTATGGGCACTTCACGACGCGCACCAACATCCAGTTCAACTGGGTGAAGCTGGCGGACGCCCCCGACATCCTGGACGCCCTGGCCGCAGTGGATCTCCACGCCATCCAGACCAGCGGCAACTGCATCCGCAACGTCACCGCCGACCCCTACGCCGGCGCGGCCGCCGACGAACTTGAGGATCCCCGGGTCTGGTGCGAGGCCATCCGCCAGTGGTCGAGCCTGCATCCAGAGTTCTCCTTCCTGCCGCGGAAGTTCAAGATCGCCGTCACCGCCTCGCCGCACGACCGGACGGCGGCGAAGGTCCATGACATTGGTCTGCTGCTGCGGCGCGGGCGGGACGGAGAGACCGGGTTCGAGGTGATCGTCGGCGGCGGCATGGGCCGCACCCCATATGTGGGGCCCACCATCCGGGCCTACCTGCCTTCAGACCGCCTGTTCTCCTACCTGGAGGCGGTCCTCCGGGTCTACAACCGCCATGGACGGCGGGACAACATCTACAAGGCGAGGATCAAGATCCTCGTGGCGGCTCTGGGGGCTGAGGCCTTCGCCCGCGAGGTCGAGGCCGAATGGGAGAAGATCGGGCCTGAGGGCGATCTCCCGCGCGCCGAGATCGACCGGATCGGCGCCGCCTTCACCAATCCGGACTTCGTCGCTGATCCCGCCTCCGGTGACTTCGAGGCCCGGCGCGCCGCCGAACCCGCCTTCGCCCGCTTCGTTCGGAACAACCTGAAGGCCCATGTCCGGCCCGGCTACGGCATTGTCGACATCTCCCTGAAGGGGATCGGCGAGACGCCCGGCGACATTTCCGCCGACCAGATGGACCTGGTGGCCGACCTGGCGGAACGGTTCGGCCAGGGAGACATCCGCTCCACACATGAGCAGAACCTTGTCCTTCCCCATGTCCGGCTTGAACACGTCCACGAGGTTTGGAAGGCCCTCGACGCCGCTGGCCTTGCGACGCCCAACATCAACCTGATCAGCGACATCATCGCCTGCCCCGGCCTGGACTACTGCGCCCTCGCCAACGCCCGGGCCATCTGCGTGGCCCAGGACATCGCCCGGCGCTTTGAGGCCCCGGAACGAGCCGAGGCCATCGGAGAGTTCAAGATCAAGATCTCAGGCTGCATCAACGCCTGCGGCCACCACCATGTGGGCCATATCGGCATACTCGGTGTCGATAAGAAGGGTGAGGAGTTCTACCAGCTCACCCTGGGCGGCTCCGGGGCGGAGGACGCCGCCGTCGGCAAGATGCTCGGGCCGGCGCTGCCGATCGACCGGGTGACCGATGCGGTCGAGGCGATCGTCGACGCCTACCTGCGGGAACGCAGGGAAGGCGAACGCTTCCTGGACACCCTGCGCCGCACCGGCGACGCCCCCTTCAAGGAGGCCGTCTATGCCGAAGCTCATTAGGTCAGCGGGCGGGGCCTTCGAGGAGGTGGAGGACACCTTCGTCGCGATCGAGGACGAGGCCCCGGACCCGGGCGGCGACATCCTCGTCAGCGCCTCTCGCCTCAAGGGCGGGGGCGAGGCCTTGGCGGCGAGGTCTCACGGCCGCCTCGGGGTGCGGCTCGAGCCGGAGGACGAGATCGAGGACCTTGAGGGGCGCCTCGCCGGGGTCGCTCTCGTGGCGCTCGCCTTTCCCAAGTTCAGGGATGGCCGTCCCTTCACCTCGGCGCGGCTCCTGCGCACCCGCCTGGGGTTCAGGGGAGAGATCCGCGCCGTCGGCGATGTCCTCAGGGACCAGGCCGGCTTCATGGTCCGTTGCGGCTTCGACGCCTTCGTCCCGGCGGATGGCTCCACGGCATCGACCTGGGCGGAGGCTGCGGGCCGGCACAGCCATGTCTACCAGAGGGCCGCCGATGCCCGCGCACCGGCCTTCGTCGAACGTCAGGGGGAGTGAAATGGCCTACGACCCTGCAGAACTTCCTGACCTGGAAATCCGGCTCAACTCCGAGCTGAGACATGCCGAGCCGGAGGTCATCCTGGCCCGGGCGACAGAGCTCTTTCCCGAGGGCCTCGCCCTGGTGTCGTCCTTTGGCGCCGAGTCCGCCGTCCTCCTGCACATGGTCGCGCAGGTCCGCTCGGACCTGCCGATCCTGTTCCTCGACACCGGCATGCTCTTCGCCCAGACCCTGGACTACCGACGCAACCTGGCGGCGCGTCTTGGCCTGACCGGAGTCCGGGACCTCAGGCCAGCCTTCGCCGACCTCGCGACCGCCGATCCCAAGGGGGATCTCTGGCGAACGAGCACCGACGGCTGCTGCGAGGTTCGCAAGGTCCTGCCATTGGACCGGGGCCTGGAAGGTTTCGAGGCCTGGATCACCGGTCGCAAGCGCTTTCATGGCGGTGACCGTATGGCCCTGCCCGTGGTGGAGCGCACCGACGGGCGCATCAAGTTCAATCCCCTCGCCAACTGGGACAAGTCCGCCCTCAACGCCTACATGGACCGCCACGACCTGCCAGCCCATCCCCTGGTCGAGCAGGGCTATCCCTCCCTGGGATGCTGGCCCTGCACCCAGCCGGTGGAGGAAGGCCAGGATGTCCGGGCCGGACGCTGGGCGGGTTCCGAGAAGACCGAATGCGGGATACACATCGCGCGCACGCCCGGGGCCGTGAACGACCTCGGCGGCGATATCTGACCCCTTCCAGTCTGGATTGTTCAAGTGACTGAGACCGCCGCCGCGCCCGCCAAGAAGTCCGGCGCCTTCGCCGAGGAGACCGTGACCTGGGTCCAGCACTGGACCGACAGGCTCTTCTCCTTCCGGACCACCCGGGATCCATCCTTCCGCTTCCAGAGCGGACAATTCGTCATGGTCGGGCTCATGGTCGACGGAAAGCCCCTGGTGCGGGCCTATTCCATCGCCAGTCCCTCCTGGCACGAGGAACTGGAG
Organism: Caulobacteraceae bacterium; assembly: GCA_947456005.1. GTDB lineage: Bacteria > Pseudomonadota > Alphaproteobacteria > Caulobacterales > Caulobacteraceae > Phenylobacterium. Next base: position 10,505 of record CANGRP010000009.1, on the reverse strand, counting down.
TTCTATTCGATCAAGGCGCCGAATGGCCCGCTGACCTCCCGGCTCTGCAATATCGAGGTGGGCCAGACCGTCCTGGTGGGACGCAAGCCGACGGGGACCCTTGTCATCGATGGCCTGAAGCCAGGCCGGCGCCTCTACATGCTGGGGACGGGAACCGGCCTGGCGCCCTGGCTCTCCCTGGCCCGGGATCCGGATGTCTACGACCACTTCGAGACCATCGTGGTGACCCATACGGTGCGCCAGGTCGCGGATCTCAACTATCGGGACCTCTTTGAACGCGAGCTTCCCAATGACGAGATCCTCGGGGAGATGGTGGCGCCTAAGCTGAAGTACTATCCCACCGTCACCCGCGAGCCGTTCCCCACCCAGGGCCGGATCACCGATCTCATCGCGTCGGGCCAGATGTGCCGCGACCTGGGCCTTCCGGACCTCGATCCGGCGGTGGACAGGCTGATGCTCTGCGGAGGCCCCTCCGTCCTCGCCGATCTGAAGCCGCTCCTCGAGGCGCGTGGCTTCGTGGAGGGCTCCCTCTCGCAACCCGGGGACTATGTGCTCGAGCGGGCCTTCGTCGAAAGCTGATCAGGCCGGCGGGCAGCCCTGGAACTGACCCACCTTGCTGACGGTCAGATGGGACATGTTCAGCCTCATCAGAGGCTTCATGGACGACGATCCGGAACCGGTGAACAGGTCGATCCTCTGGCCCTTGATGGCGCCGCCGGTGTCCGAGGCGTACCAATAGCCGTCGTGGACGCGGCCATCGGGCATCCTCAGGCCCACGGTCTCCTCGATGAAGAGCACTGTCCGCCGGGGGATCACCCGGGTGTCGATCGCCGCCGTCCGCATGGCCACGACCCGGCAGCCGAGGGAGTCCAGGACTCCGACGCCGCGGGCGCCGACATGATAGAGAGACGCCTTGAGCCGGAACTGTGGCGAGCCCGGGACGGCCCCGGTGAGGGCGCCCAGCAGGAGATCGCCGATCGGGTCGGGGGCGGCCTGCGGGCTGGCGGCGGCCGGTACGGCGGTAAGGCAGGCGGTGAGGGCGGCCAAGGCGGCGAGGCGGCGTCGCATGACGTCTCCTCCTTCGTCGTTGATCTGTCGTCGGGGGACTTTTAACGAGGGACTCTCGCCGGGGCAACCAACGGCTGGCAGGAGCGCGTCCATGAAGATCTTCGGCGACTCGATCTCAGGCAACTGCCTGAAGGTGAAATGGACCGCCGATCACCTGGGTCTTGCCTACGACTGGGTCGAGACCGGCGTACTGAAGGGCGAGACCCGGACCCCCGCCTTCCTGGCCTTGAATCCCGCGGGCCAGGTCCCCCTGGTCGTCCTCGATGACGGGCGGCCTCTCGCCCAGTCCAACGCCATCCTCCTGCACCTTGGCCGGGGATCCGACCTCATCCCCGTCGATCCCTATCTGGAGTCCCGGGTTCTGGAGTGGATGTTCTGGGAACAGTACAGCCATGAACCCTATGTGGCGGTGGCCCGGTTCCAGGTCCGCTACCTGGGGCGGAGCCCCGAAACCCTCGATCCCGACCTGGTCCGGCGGGCCGAGGGGGCGTTGGATCACCTGGAATCCGCCCTGCAGGGGCGTGACTGGCTGGTCGGCGAAGCGTTCAGCCTGGCGGACATGGCCCTGGTCCCCTACACCCGCTTCGCACCCGAAGCCGGTCTGTCCCTGCAGTCCCGGCCCTCAGTCTCCGGCTGGATCTCCCGGTGTGAGGCTCTTCTCGGCCTTTCCGCCCCCGGAGTTTCTTCGTGACCCGTCGCGTCGCTACCGTCCTCGCCCTGCTGGCCCTGACATTTGCCGGGCCGAACCCTGCCCAGGCCTGGGGTGCGTCAGGCCACCGGATGGTGGGGGTGGCGGCCATGGAGTCCCTGCCGCCCGATCTTCCGGCCTTCCTCCGCAGCCCCGCCGCCATCGCCGACGTGGGCGAGCTTTCCCGCGAACTCGACAGGTCGAAGGGATCCGGCCGTGCGCACGGCGTGGCCCTCGATGCAGGCCACTTCCTGGACGTTCTGGACGATGGAACGGCGATGGGCGGGCCCCGCCTTGACGCCATGCCCCCTGACCGGGAGGCCTACGAGACCCTCCTGCGCGCAGCGGGGACCAACGCCTGGAAGGCGGGCTGGCTCTATTACTCGATCCTGGAGACCCAGCAGCAGCTCACCAAGGACTTCGCCATGTGGCGGGTCCTCGACCATGCCGTGAAGACCGAGCGCAAACCTGATCGCAAGGCCTGGTTCCGGGCTGACCTTCGGCGTCGGGAAGCCCTTGTCCTCCAGACCATCGGCCGGCTCTCGCACTATGTCGCCGATGGCTCGCAACCCTTGCACGTAACCCACCACTACAATGGTTGGGCGGAGGGCCCGAACCCCGAGGGGTTCACCCGCGAGCGGATTCACTCCCGGTTCGAGGGCGAACTGGTCGCGGCGGGCGTGAGGCTGGCGAATGTGCGCCGCGCCATGCCGTCTCCTGCGCCTGAGACGGGCGGGCTGGAGGCCCGCATTGCGGCCTATCTGGCCGTGGGCTGGAGAGAGGTCCCGGCGCTCTACCAACTGGAAAAGGCGGGCGGTCTCGCCGCTGGGGATCCCCGGGGCGCCGCCTTCGCCGGCGAGCGACTTGGTCACGGCGCCGGCGCCCTCAGGGACTTCGTGGGCCTGGCCTGGAAGGCTTCCGAGGGGTCCAAGGTCGGGTGGCCTGAAGTCACGGTCCAGGACGCCCTTTCGGGCCGGGCCGATATCTGGACCTCCTTCTACGGCAAGGACTGATGGGGGACCCACAGTTCGGATTTCCGGAGGCGGGCGCCGGCTGGCCTGACCGCCCCTCGGTCTTCGGGATCGCCCGCCGGGGACGGCGGATCGCCCTTGTGGAGATTGGTGATCCGACCTCGCGGGTCTGGCTGGCCCTTCCCGGCGGAGGGATCGAGCCCGGGGAGGATCCTGAGGCCGCCCTGGTGCGCGAGTTTGAGGAGGAGACGGGGCTCCGGGTTGCGCCGGTGGGTGAGCTGGGCGGCTCCTCCGACCGCGTGGTGATCAACGACGGCCGGGCCTTCAACGTGCGGGGGCGCTATTTCGTCGTGGACATCCTGGCTGAGGCTCCTGAGCGCCTGACCGAACCTGATCACAGGCTCGTCTGGCGAACCCCGATGGAGGCGATCCGCATCCTGCACCGGGAGTCGCACGCCTGGGCCGTTGTCCAGTGGCTACGGGGTTTGCGCGACCATTCCGGGCATAGTAGGCGAGGGCGCCTGGGCGCACGGAGGGAAGCATGAGCGAGGCCAGGCTGATCGATGGACGCGCCGAAGCTGACAACCTCCGGGCCAGGGTGGCGGCAGAGGTGGCGGAGCTGAAGGCAAGGCATGGACTGACGCCGGGGCTGGCCGTCGTGCTGGTTGGCGAGGATCCGGCCTCACAGGTCTATGTCCGGTCAAAGGGAGAGCAATCCCAGGCCGCCGGGATGCACTCCGTCACCCACAAGCTGCCCGCGGAGACGTCCCAGGCGGCGCTTATCGACCTCGTTCGGCAGCTGAACGCCGATCCCGCCATCCACGGCATCCTGGTCCAGATGCCCTTGCCCGCCGGCCTGGATGAGAAGGCGGTCATTGCGGCGATCGATCCGGACAAGGACGTCGATGGCCTTCACGTGATCAATGCGGGCCGGCTGTCCCAGGGCCTTCCGGCTCTGGCGCCCTGTACGCCTGTCGGGTGCATGATCCTGCTGCGGCAGACGCTGGGCGAGGATCTCTCAGGTCTTCGCGCGGTCGTGCTGGGGCGCTCCATCCTGGTGGGAAGGCCCGTCGCCCAGTTGCTGCTCCAGGCCGACTGCACCGTCACCATTGCGCATTCCCGGACCCGGGACCTTGCCTCTGTCTGTCGCGAGGCGGACATCCTGGTGGCGGCGGTGGGGCGACCCCGGATGATCCCGGGGGACTGGATCCGGCCCGGCGCCACCGTGATCGACGTGGGCATCAATCGCGTGCCCTTCGATGACCCGGCCAAGGCGGCGGAGGGCAAGACCAAGCTGGTCGGCGATGTCGACTTCCGCACCGCCCTGAAGGTGGCCGGGGCCATCACGCCGGTCCCCAACGGCGTTGGTCCCATGACCGTGGCCTGCCTCCTTGCCAACACGGTGACGGCGGCAAGGCGCATCCACAGGGTTTAGCGACTCATGCGGCGGGTCCGGCCGCCACGCCCTCGTCGGCGGTCCTGACGATGGAGCCCAGGGCTTCCGCCGCAGCCTCCCTGAAAGCCTCCGCGATCGCCCCGCCACGGTTCTCTGAGGCCCGTCGCCTGACGGAGAAGGACTGTTCCTGGACCACCTTCTGGTCCCGGAGGCGGGTGACCACGACATGCAGGTCGATGCGGACCTCCGGCGCTGCCCGGGAACCTTGGTCGTAGTCGGCCTCGAAGCGGGAAACATCGACCCGGAGCCCGAAGATCGGACGCCCGAGTTCACCGGGCATGATCAGGCGCGCGTTGCCGGGGCTGGCGGCGAAGGCGGCCACAAGCGCCTGGTCGAACAACACGGATGCCGACTGGGTCCAGCGGGCGTTGGCGAGATAGGCGGCCTCCGCTCCCTCTGCGGTCAGGATCCGATCCCCTGCAGCGGCCGGGTGAAAGCTTCCCCCGGCGCGGATCAGGGCCGTCCGGGCCGTTCCGGCGGCGGAGACGGCGGGCAGGGCCCCAGGATCCGGTGTGAACCGGTAGAGCTGGGCCGGCTGGGTGTCGGGCAGGAGGGTGATGCAGCCGGCAAGGATCAGCGTTGCAATGCCGGCGGTGAGCCGTGAGAGCGTCTGGGTCAGGGTCACGGGCGGACCTCCTTTTCCTTGCCGGGACTCTTGGTGAGGAGACCGCGGGGGTTGGATTCCAGTTCTCGGGAGAGACGGGTGAGGGAGTCAGCCGCGCCCTGCAGTGCGCCGACTGCGGCGGTGAACTGCGCGAGGCCGCTCGCCGTGTACTCGCCTGCTGGGCCATCGACCCGGGCGATCAGGGCCCTGACATCCTGAACCGCAGCCCGGGTCTCGGTTGCCGCCTCGCCAAGGCTCCTCAGGGACTGTGCGCCCTCACCCTCCACCAGAGTCTTGCTGGTGGCGGACAGGGAGGCGATCTCCTTGGCGGCGTTGTCCAGACTTTGCAGAGCGGCCTGAGTATCGGCCAGGACGTCCTTGCGGCGGGCAAGCTCGGCGGAAAAGGCTTCGGTATTCCGCAGCGTGCCCTGGAGCGCAGCGATGTTCTGTGGCGTGAGGATGGCGTTGATCCCCTGAAGCGCCTTCACCGTCTCGGTCAGGACAGATTCGCCTCCGGAGAGGATGCCATCGAGGGCTGAGGGCCGGGAGGGAATGACGGGCGTCTGGCCGAAGGCGACCTGCTCACGGATCAGGGGATTCACCCGGGTGCCGGCGCTGACCTGGATGAAGTTGACCCCGGTGATGCCCAGGGGCTCGATGGAGGCGACGGAGTCGGTGCGCACGGGCACGTCGGTGCTCATGCGGACATGGGCGACCACCTTTTCGGTGTTCTGCGGGTAGAGCTCTATCTGGGTGATCTCGCCCACCTTGATCCCGTTGAAGCGGACCTCGCCGCCCCTGCTGAGCCCGTTCACCGGGCCTTGGAAGACGATGTCATAGTTCTGGTAGTCCCGGTTCAGGTTGAACTGGGAAAGCCAGATGCCGAAGCTCAACAGCCCCACCAGCAGGAGGAGGGAGATCAGGCCCACAAGGGCGTAGTTGGCGTCTTTTTCCATCAGGCCTGGCTCCGGGATTTCAGGGCGGCGGCTCGGCCCCGGGGCCCAAGGAAGTATTCCCGGATCCAGGGGTGGGTTGAAGATTCGAGGTCCCGGACCGGTGCGGCGGCGACCACATGCTTGTCGGCGAGCACGGCGACGCGCGTCGTAATGGCGTACAGCGTATCCAGGTCGTGGGTGATCATGAAGACCGTGAGTCCCAGGCTCCGGGACAGCTCCAGGATCAGGTCGTCGAACGCCGCCGCGCCGATGGGGTCCAGTCCGGCGGTGGGCTCGTCGAGGAAGAGGAGTTCGGGGTCGAGGGCGAGGGCCCGGGCGAGGCCCGCGCGCTTTCGCATGCCGCCGGACAGCTCCGAGGGCTTCAGGTCGCAGGCCTCCGGCGGCAGGCCGACCAGGGCGATGCGGATCTCAGCCAGTTCGCGCATCGTCTTCCGGGAGAGACGGGTGTGCTCCATCAGCGGCGCCTCGACATTCTCCGCGACGGTCAGGTTCGAGAACAGGGCGCCCTGCTGGAAGAGAACGCCCCAGCGGCGCTCGATGGCTCCCCATCGCCGGTTCGGGTCGGCGTGGATGTCGTGCCCGAAGACCCGGACGGAGCCGCCCTCTGGCCGCTTCAGTCCGATGATCGAGTTCAGCATGACCGACTTGCCGGACCCGGAGCCGCCCACCACGCCCAGGATCTCGCCCCTCTGCACGGTCAGGTCGAGGTTCTCGTGGATCACCCGGGACCCGAACTGGGACTTCAGCCCCCGGATCTCGATCGCCGGAGCTTCGTCGGACGTTTCCGTGGCGGCTGGCCCGGTCACAGGTCCAGCTCCATGTAGATCAGGGCGAAGACGGCATCGATGAGGATGATGGCGAAGATCGCCTGGACGACGGCGGCGGTCACCCGCTGGCCGAGGGAGAGGACATCGCCCTTGACGAGCATGCCCTGCCGGCAGCCGATGCCGGCGATCGCGATCGCCATGACCGGGGCCTTGGAGAGGGCGATCCAGAAGTGCGTGGCGCCGACGCTCTCGACCAGACGGGTCATGAAGAAGTTGGGGCCGAGCCCCAGCATGGACCATGTGACGAGGGCGCCGCCCATCAGTCCGGCTACGGTCGCGACGAAGGTGAGGAGCGGGATGGTCAGAAGCAGGGCCGCAACCCGCGGGAAGACCAGGGCCTCGAAGGGGTCGACCCCCATGACCCGCATGGCGTCCACCTCCTGGGTCATCTTCATCGAGCCGATCTCGGCTGCGAAGGCCGAGGCGGATCGGCCCGCGAGAAGAACCGCCGTGATGACGATGCCAAACTCCCGGGTGACAGCGATGCCGATCAGCTCGACGGCGAACACTTCGGCGCCGAACTGCCTCAGCGTGTTCACGCCCAGGAGACCCACGACGGCGCCGATGAAGAAGGTGGTGACGATCACGATCGGCAGGGCGTCCAGCCCGGCGCGCTCCGCCATGGACACGCAGGACGCCCAGCGGATGCGCCGGGGATCCATCAGGGTCTTGCCGGTGACGACCATGAGCCGTCCGGCGAAGGCGAGGGTCCCGTAGGTTTCCTCTGCGACGCTCATCACGCCCCTGCCGATACGTTCCAGGAAGGCGCGGATCGGGCCAGGTCCAGATCGGCGATTGGGCCGAGACGCGTCGGCGCTGGCGACCATGTCGAGCAGGCGCAGGTGTTCCGGACGGGCCTTGATCCGCCCGATATCCCGCTCGGCGCCCAGGGCCCTGAGGACAGCCCAGGCGCCGGCGATGTCCATGCGGCGGACCTCGGTCAGATCCAGGGTGGCGGCCGGAGCGACCCATACAGACCGGATCAGGGCGTCGCCGACCTCCTGGACCGGCGCGCCGCACCAGTCGCCGGCAAGTCGGAACTCGCCCGCATGCGAGGCGTCAGGTTCACTGAAAACGGGGGCCGGGCTCATGAACTCATCCTGTCGCGGGGCCCGGGGAGGGGCCGCGCCGCGCACCGCGACACACTAGTCGAGGCGGGCGCCCGTGCGCAAAGGCCTTGTTCGTCCGGCCGCCGTCACGCGAGTCCGATTTCCCGCAGTCTCTGGGCGAGGAAGGCCCCCGCGGTGATCTCCGGCTCGGGCGTGCGGGCCTGCCGGCACGAGGGCAGGGCGGCCAGGGACAGGTCCGAATGCGGGTGCAGGAAGAAGGGCATTGAGTAGCGGCTGACGTTGGGTCCGTCGGGGTTCACCACCCTGTGGGTGGTGGCCGGTATGACCCCGTTGGTGAGGCGGGCCAGCATGTCGCCCGAGTCGACGATGAGTTTCCCGGGGTCCGTCTCGACGGCGACCCAGCTTCCGTCGCGGTCCAGGAGCTGTAGGCCCGCGCCCCGGGCGGCGACAAGGATGGTGAGGAGGTTGATGTCCTCATGCGCGGCGGAACGCACTGCGCCCGCGGGCGCGTCGGCGGGCACAGGGGGATAGTGCAGCAGACGCAGGAGGGAGGGACCGTAACGGACCCGGGCCTCGAACCAGTCCTCCGGGAGGTCCAGCGGGGCGGCGAGGGCGGACAGAAGGAGGCGTCCCGTCTGGTCGAGGCCCTCGTAGAGCGCTGAGAAGGTCTCGCGGAACCCCGGGAGAGCCTCCGGCCACACATTGGTCGGAAGGGGCTCGACGGCCAGGGCCTCCGGCGTCGGCTCACGACCGATCTGCCAGAACTCCTTGAGGTCCGGTGTCTGGCTGTTCCGGGCGTGCTCCTTCCCGAACGGCGCATAACCTCTCAGGTTCCCGGCGCCGGCGAGCTTGGTCGGCTTCGGAAGCTGGAAGAGGGAAGCACTCAGCCCGTAAGCCTTCTCGAGCAGGGCGGTCGGGACATTGTGGTCGGCCAGGATGACGAACCCCCAACGTCGGAGGGCGGCGAACAGGTCGGCCTGGAACCGCTCCCGGGCCGCGGGGTCCGGGCCGGTGAAGTCGGAAAGCCTCAGTTCAGGTACGATCCCGCTCATGTCACGTCTCCGGCCAGAAGATCCTCGACCTCCCGCCGGGTCGGGCATGCCGTCTGTGCGCCAGGTCGGGTGGCGGAGAGGGCCGCGGCGGTGCAGGCGAACCGCAGGGCGCCCGTATCGTCCCCCCCCTCCAGCAGGGACACCATCAGGGCGCTTGTGAAGACATCCCCGGCCCCCGTCGAGTCCACGACGCGGACCTCCGGAGGACGGACCCGCGCCGTCTCGCGGCCTCCACGGAGCATGCGAGCCCCCTCGGCGCCCAGGGTGATGGCGACGGCGCCGCCCGACCGCGCGACCGGGTCGCCGAGCGCCTCCGCCTCGATCTCGTTGAGGACCAGGAGGTCGAGGCGCTGCAGGCAGTCGAGGGGCAGGGGTGCGTAGGGGGCGAGGTTGAGGGCGACGAACCCCCGGGCCCGGCGAATGGCTGCGGCCACCACCTCCACCGGACATTCCAGCTGGCAAAGGAGGGCCTCGGTGATGTCCGGGGGAAGGTCCTCCGGACGCATCCGGGCGTTCGCGCCCGAGGCGACGAGGATCTGGTTCTCCCCGGCCGCATCGACGCCGATGAGGGCGACGCCCGTATGACTGTCGGGCAGTCCGATGACCTCCGAGAGATCCACGCCTTCGGCCCTGAGAAGCGCCAGGGCCTCATCCGCGAAGGCGTCGGTCCCGGTCCGGGCCCACAGCCGAACGTCGGCGCCCAGGCGGGCGAGGGCCAGCGCCTGGTTGGCGCCCTTGCCGCCGGGATGGCGCGTGAGGCTGGCGCCTATGACGGTTTCTCCCGGGCGGGGGAGGGAGGGCGCGCTGGCCACGATGTCGAGATTGACCGAGCCGATGACCCGTACGAGAGGGCGGGTCATCCGTAACGCCCCATCAGGTCGCAGACGAGGTCGAAGGCGCCGTCGGCGTCCGCCTCGATACCCCAGAGGGCGTTCTGCGGATGCCGCTCGCCGGTCCGGAATTCCACGGCGGTGTGGCCCAGGGTCAGGGGGGAGCGGGTCTCGATGGCCAGGTGGCAGGCCTGCAGCCGGAAGAGGCCCGGCGCCAGCAGCCAGAGGATGACGCAGGGGTCATGCATCGGGGGTGGGCCGCCCATCCCGATCTCCGCCTCGGTGCGGGCGCTGAAGTCCAGCAGCTGTCGGGCCGCCGCCGCCTGGGGGCTTCGCAGCCCCGAAAGGCGCGCCCGGCGGGCCGGCGTCGCCAGGACCTGGTGGGTCAGGTCGAGGCCGAGAAGCACCAGATTGACCCCTGATCCGGCCACGATGTCCGCTGCATCCGGGTCGGCATGGATGTTGAACTCGGCCGAGGCCGTGATGTTCCCGCCCTCGCGGCGGGCCCCGCCCATGGCCACGACCTGCCGGATGCGGGGCGCGATGTCCGGCGCCTGCCGGATCGCCTCGGCGAGGTTGGTCATGGGTCCCAGGACCGCCAGGGTGACCTCGCCGGCGGGTCGGGCCCTCAGGACGCGCACAAGATGATCCACCGCAGGTTCAGGCTCAGGTCCCCGCGCAGGAGTGCGGACGGGAAGATCACCAAGACCGGTAGCCCCGTGGAAGTGGTCCGCCGCCACGGTCGCCCGCAGGAGGGGACGGTCCAGCCCTGCAAAGACCGGGATTTCAGGGCGGCCAGCCAGGTCTCGGATCAGGCAGGCGTTCCGGGCGGTCAGGTCGCCCCCGACATTGCCCGCCACCGTGGTGATGGCGAGGATGTCCAGGGCCTCCGGCGCGGCGAGGGCCAGCAGAAGAGCGACGGCGTCGTCGACGCCGGGATCGCAGTCGATGAAGAGGGGGAGGCCGGGCATGTCCCAGCTTCC
>CANGRP010000008.1 GCA_947456005.1 Caulobacteraceae bacterium | reverse complement strand
CCGGATCGAAGAAGCCCGCATAGTGCACCCGGAACTCCCCCACCGAGGGGTCGATGGGGGTCATTTCCGCCGCTTGCAGGACGGGGATCTCCACCGCCTCGCGGGAGGCGAGGATGTAGAACTCGCCGGGATCGAGCAGAAGCTCTCCGCGTCGCGGCGTGAGGGGCTCCCAGAAGTCCCGGGGGTCGTGGCCGCCGACCCGGTCCATATCGACCACGCCGGCATGGCGGCGGGCGCGGAAGCCGGCGACGGCCTCGCTCTCCAGGTCCACGCCCACGCTGATCGTGGCCAGGCGCGGCGGGTCCCCGCGCTTCAGGCGCAGCTGGTTGAGGCGGGTTCCGGTGCGCACCAGGACCGGGAAGGTCTGGGGGGCGATCTCGACGAAGGCCGGGCCCCCGTAGCCGTCGACCACGTCATCAAAGGCCGGCTGGTGGTCGGTGAGCAGGCGAACGAAGACGTCGACCCGGCCCGTGGAGCTCTTGGGGTTGGCGCGGGCCGAGACGCCCTTCGGCAGGGCGAGGCGCTCCTGAAGCTCGGCGATGTAGACACAGCCCCGCTCCAGCACGGCGCCGGCCGACAGGTCGATCTCGTGCATCATCACGTCCGCCAGCCGGTCGGCCACGGTCCGGCCGGGACGCGGCAGGAAGGAGGCGCGCACCCGCCAGGCGCGGACGCCCAGGCGCAGGTCCAGGCTGGCCGGCTGGACCTGGTCAGGATCGAAGGGCCGGTCGGCGGCGATGGCCTCGCTGGCGATCAGGGCTTCAAGGGACTGGCAGGGCAGAATCCCTGCGCCGGACGTCTCGGACATGGGGGGACACTCGCCGCCCAGCCGGGGAATGGCAAGGCCAACCGGCGCGCCGCTTGACCTGCGGCGGCCGTCGCGGTTGAAGCGGGCTCCTGACACGGAGACCGCCCATGACCCAGAGCCCCAAGGACTGGCGCCCCCAGACCCGCCTGGTGCGCGGCGGCATGGCGCGCTCGCCCTATGGCGAGATTTCCGAGGCCCTCTACCTGACCCAGAGCTTCGCCTACGACAGCGCCGCGGCGGCCGACCGGCGGTTCTCGGGCGAGGACGCGGGCTTCATCTACCAGCGGTTTGGCAACCCCACGACGCAGATGTTCGAGGAACGCCTCGCCCTTCTGGAGGGGGCCGAGGTCTGCCGGGCGACGGCCTCGGGCATGTCAGCGGTGCACGTGGCCCTGCAGGGGCTCGTCCGGGCCGGGGACCATGTGGTGGCCGGGCGGGCCCTGTTCGGGTCCTGCCGCTGGATCCTCTCCCAGTGGATGCCCCGCTTCGGGGTCGAGGTGACCTTCGTCGACGCCACGGACCCCGCCGCCTGGGCCGACGCCATCCGGCCCAACACCCGCGCCTTCCTGGTGGAGAGCCCGGCCAATCCCCTGCTGGAGGTGACCCCCATCGCCGAGGTGGCCGGCCTCGCCCGCCAGGCCGGCGCCCGGCTGGTGGTGGACAACGTCTTCGCCACCCCGATCTTCCAGAAGCCCCTCGAGCTGGGGGCGGACATCGTCGTCTACTCGGCCACCAAGCACATCGACGGCCAGGGCCGGGTGCTGGGCGGCGCCATCCTGGGCGGGGCCGAGCTGATGGGCGAGGCCTACCGCGACATCCTGCGGCACACCGGGCCCGCCCTATCGCCCTTCAATTCCTGGGTGCTTCTGAAGGGCCTGGAGACCCTCGACCTGCGCGTGCGCCGGCAGGCGGACAATGCGGTGCGGGTGACCGAAGCTTTGGGCGGTCACACTGCTGTTCGCCGGGTGGTCTTCCCGGGGCGGCCTGACCATCCCCAGGCTAATCTCATCGCCAGCCAGATGACCGGCCCGGGCAATGTCGTCGCCTTCGACCTCGGCGATCGGACCCGCGCCTGGGCCTTTCTGGACGCCCTGGGGATTGTCGACATCTCGAACAACCTGGGCGACGCCAAGTCCATGGCCACCCATCCCAGCACCACGACCCACCGCTCGATGTCGGAATCCGAGCGGCTGGAAATCGGCCTCACCGAGGGCTGGGTGCGGATGAGCGTCGGCCTGGAAGACGCCGAGGACCTGGCGGAAGACATCCTCCAGGCCCTCGACACGGTCTGACCGCCGACGGGTCAGAAGATCCCGTAGCCGCCGTCGATCAGGAAGCTGTCGCCGGTGTGGAAGGCCGAGGCGTCCGAGGCCAGGTAGACGGCGATGCCGCCGAAGTCCGCAGGCTGGCCCCAGCGGCGCACGGGCACGCGGCGGATCACCGCGTCGTTGAACTTGTCGTTGCCCTGGGCGCCGGCGGTCATGTCCGTGGCGATCCAGCCCGGCAGGACGGCGTTGGCGCGGACGCCGTAGCGGGCGTGCTCCACGGCGATGGAACGGATCATGGAGATCACCGCCCCCTTGGTGGCGGCGTAGGCCTCGTTGCGCGGGGCGCCGTCGTAGGCGGAGAGGGACGAGATCACCACCAGGGACCCGCCGGCCTTGTCGCCGCCTTCAGCCCGCTCGACCATGTGTTTGCAGGCCTCGCGGAATGTGAAGAAGACGCCGTCCAGGTTCACCGCCAGCACCCGTCGGTAGGTCTCGGTGGGGAACTCGGCGAAGGACGAGGCGCCGCCGCCGATGCCGGCGTTGGCCACCACGGTGTCGATCCGGCCCATCTGGCGGACCGCTTCGGCCATGCCCTCGCGGACGGCGTTCTCGTCGGCCACGTCCACCACCTGGGTCAGCACCCGGACGCCAGCGTCCTTGAGGGCTTCGGCGGCGGCGGCGTTCTTCTTGCCGTTGGAGCCCCAGATGACCACGTCGGCCCCGGCCTGGGCCAGGGCCTCGACCATGCCGAAGCCGATGCCGCCGTTGCCACCGGTGACCAGGGCCACCTTTCCTGTCAGATCAAAAGGCCTATAGGCCATGGGTTACCTCCCTTTGTGTCTGGGGAAGGAAGGACCGCAAGCGGGCAGGAGGCGTCAAGCGGGATCAGCAGTCGGGTGACCGAAATTCCGGACTGTTGAAGAGGGAGGCCCGCGTCTCCCGGACCATCGGGGGATTGCCGGAGGCCTACAGGCGCGTGGTCGCCAAGTCCCCAGGGATCTCGTCCCATCCGGCCCGACTTCGCCGGTCGCAGCTCCTCAGTCGCGCGGGATCGGCCTGGGGTTGGGGACGGATCGGGCGAGGCCGGATAGGCCGCGCAGGACGAGAAAAAAGGGCGGAAGGTCTCGCGAGGAGCTCCCTTCCGCCCTCAAGTTGGCGACGCCGGCCTAGCCCGGAAGTCCGGGCTGACTGACCCGACCGGCTCCGGAGATGTTCTGCTCCAGTCGGGCGGGACGCCGCGTCAGTTCGACCTCGCCGATCCCTGAGACCTCGATCCGCGCCGAGGTCCGGGGACCCAGTGTCGCCTTGCCGGCTCCAGACAGGTCCACCTCAGCTTCTTCCACCTCGAGTGCGGTGAGGTCGGCCGCGCCGGTCCCCGAGATATCGAGCACCACCCGGCGGGTCTTTCCGGTTGCCGTGACCCTGCCGGCCCCGCCCAGATCGATCTCAAGGGTATCCTGGTCGTAGCCGCTGATCTTGAGATCCTGAACGCCGTCGAGTTCAAACCGCCTTACCGCAGGCGCTTCCACGGTGACCTTGAGGGCGCCGCCTTTCCAGCGGTGGCCATCAAACTCGATCTTGCCGTTCCGGACCGAGACCTTGTCGAGTACGGCCGCAGGACCTTCGAGGCTGATGCGCCCCGCGGGTCCCTGGATGTAGTTGACCTCGGCGAAGGCGTCGATCTCGAGGGTGTCGGCGCCACTCCAGGGCATCTGGCGGGTTGTGCTCGGTCCCGGATCACCGAGGAAAATCTCGTTGTCGTCCGAGGCGATATGGATATCCGCCTCCTTGGCGAACTGGTTGACCCTGTCCTTCAGTCCGGCAGCCCCGCCGGCGAGTGCAAGGGCTCCGGCCAGGGAACCGATGCAGAGGATGAAGCCGGCGGCGGCGATGAGGGCGAGTGTGCGGATCACGAGCGGACCTCCTGAGCTTCAAGGGCGGGTTTCAGAAGCTTCAGGTGCAGACGGCCGTACCAGACTAGGGCGTTGACCAGACCCACAGTCACGAGCGCCGTCAGCGCGCCGACTGACACGGAGCCGGCCATGACGCCCAGGCCCGCAAGCATGGCGGCGCCAATGTCACGAACAGCCCCGGCCAGCGGACCGAGGACAAAGACGAAGGCGCCGGCGCCAAAGCCGACCACCGAGGTAATGGCGAACCCGAGGATCACGCCGAGGACCGGAAGAAGGATCGGCAGGATGATCAGGACATCGATCACACCGAGGCCTAGCAACCCGAAGATGGCCGTAGCGGCCGAAGACGGATTCCGCTCCGTCTCCCAGCGCTTCAGTCCCGCCTCGGCCTTGAGCTCACGAGCCAGCCGGCCGGGATCGCCCAGTCCGGCCATCACGTCGGCCTCACTGCGACCGGCGGCGACGCCTTCATCGAAGTGGGCGGCGTAGTCGGCCACATAGTCGTCGATCGTTTCCGGCGGCAGGCCGGCGAGACCGGTCCTCAACCGGCCCAGGAAGAGCTCACGGCTCATTTTTCATCTCCAAGGATTTCGCCGACTGCGACGGAGAAGGACACCCACTCCGCCTTCTGGGCGGCGAGGCTGTTCCGACCCGCAGGGGTCAGCCTGTAGTATTTGCGGGGAGGACCGGAAGGGCTTTCGACCAGGTAGGTGTCGACCAGTCCATCGGACTGCATCCGGCGCATGAGGGGGTAGATTGTGCCTTCGCCCATGTCGATCGCCGCCGCGAGGCGAGCGGCGATGTCATAGGCGTAGGCGTCGGCGCGGGAGAGCAGGGCCAGGACGCAAAGCTCCAGGACCCCCCTCTTCAGCTGAACCTGTACGGCTTCGGGCAAGATAGACGCCTCCTTCTGATGAAGAAGTATCTATCGCAAGGTATCTGTCATTGCAAGGTACCTTTTTCGAAAAGGTACCTTGCCTCGTCAGGTTGCTGTCCAGCCCCCGTCCACCGACAGGGCGGCGCCCGTGGCGGAGGCTCCGACGTCGGACGCCAGGTAGAGCAGCATGCCGGCCAGGTGCTCGTACTCGACGAACTTCTTGGTAGGCTGTGCGGCGAGAATGACATCCTCCATCACCCGGTCCTCGGGAATGCCGCGGGTCTTGGCCTGATCGACGATCTGGGCCTCGATCAGGGGGGTCTTCACATAGCCCGGGCAGATGGCGTTGGCGGTGACGCCCGTGCGGGCCAGCTCGACGGCAAGCCCCTTGGTAAAGCCCACCACCCCGAACTTCGCCGCCACATAGGGAGCCTTGAAGGGCGAGGCCACGAGGCCGTGGGCCGAGGCGATGTTGATGATCCGCCCCCTGCCCTGGGCCTTCATCACGGGGATGGCGGCCCGGCTGGCGTGGAAGGTCGAGGACAGGATGACGGCGATCAGGGCGTCCCACTTGTCCTCGGGGAACTCGTCCACCGGCGCGACATGCTGGATGCCGGCGTTGTTGACCAGGATGTCCAGCCGCCCGAACTCACGCACGGCGTAGGCGATCAGGTCCTTGATCTCCTCGGGCCGGGTCATGTCGGCGGGATGGTAGCGGACGGCGGCGTTGGTCCGGGCCTGAAGGGCCTGGCGGTCCGCCTCGATCTTCGCCGGATCGCCCAGGCCGTTGAGGACAACATTGACCCCCTGCTCGGCCAGGGCTGAGGCAAGGGCCTGGCCGATGCCGCTGGTCGAGCCGGTGACGACCGCTACATGGCCTTCAAGCTTGTAGTCGACGGCCATGGGCCTACTCCTTGTCAGCGCCGGCGGGCGCGGGTTGGGGCCGGGAAAAGACCCAGAGATCGGCCGAGGACTCACCGGCCTGGAAGCGGTAGCCGTCGCGGTCGAAGGCCCGGAGATCGTCCGCCCGGTCGACCCGGTTGTCGATGGCGAAACGCGCCAGAGCGCCTCTCGCCCGCTTGGCGAAGAAACTGATGATCTTGGAGCGGCCGTCCTTTTCCTCCAGGAAGCGCACCTCCACGACCCGGGCGCCCAGAGCTTTTCGATCCACGGCCGAGGCGTATTCCTGGGAGGCGGCGTTCACGACGACAGGGTCCGCGCTGCCCTCCAGCTCGGCGGCCAGGGCCTTGCCTATGCGGTCGCCCCAGAAGGCGTAGAGGGTCTTGCCCCGGAGGGTCTGCAAGGGCGAGCCCATCTCCAGCCGGTAGGGCTGGATGCCGTCAAGCGGCTTCAGGACGCCGTAGAGGCCGGAGAGGATGCGGACATGTTCCTGCGCCCAGGCAAGGGCGTCGGGGTCGAGCTCGCGCGCCTTCAGGCCGGCGTAGACATCGCCATTGAAGGCGAAAGCCGCCTGCAGGGCGCCGTCAGCCGCCGGGTCGAAGGCCTGGAACCGCTCACGGTTCAACACGGCCAGCTTCTCGGACAGATCCATAAGGCCGCGGAGTTGGGCCACCGAAAGGCGGCGCGTGGACTCCGCGAGTCGGGCGGTCTCGGCCTCCAGGACCGGGCGGGTCATGGGCGCCGGGACGGGCGGCGGCGAGAAGTCCATCGCCTTGGCGGGGGAAAGGAGGATCAGCATGATGCGACTCTCAGAATAGCACGCGCGGGTTCAGGATGCGGCCCGGATCGAGGGCCGCGCGGATCGTGGTCAGGAGGGCGACCTCGGCCGGGTCCTTCTGGCGGCGGGCCTCCTCCGCCTTCATGACGCCGAGGCCATGCTCGGCCGAGACCGATCCGCCAAGGGCGATGGCGATGTCGTGGACGCGGGCCTGTCCCTCAGCCCGTCGGGCGAGGTGGGCGGCGTCGTCCCCGCCCTCGGGGCGCAGGACGTCGAAGTGGATGTTGCCGTCGCCCACGTGTCCGAAGGCGCTGATCCGGCAGCCCGGGGCGAAGGCGGCCATAACCTCAGCCGCCTGGCGGATGAAGGCCGGGACCTGGCTCACCGGCACCGAGATGTCATGCTTCCAGGTCGCCCCCTCAGGCTTCTGGGCGGCGGACTGATTCTCGCGGAGGGACCAGAAGGCCGCGGCCTGGGCCTCGCTGGCGGCGATGACCGCCTCCCCCGCTACGCCGTCTGAGCAGGCCTCTGCGAGAAGGTCCTCCATCAGACGCCCGGCCCCGCCGGAATCCGGGGACGCCACTTCAAGCAGGACCCGCCACGGCGGGGCGCCAGTCAGAGGGTCCCGCTGGCCGGGGATGTTGCGCAGGGCGAAATCGACACCCTGGCGAGCCATAAGCTCGAAGGCCTCGAGGCCTGAGTCTGCGACGCGGCGGGCGCGGGACAGAAGGTCCAGGGCCGCCTGCGGGCTCTCGACCGCCACCATGGCGACGGCGCGGCCCGCGGGCCGGGGGAACAGCTTGACGCTGGCGGCCGTGATCACGCCGAGGGTGCCCTCGGCGCCGGACAGGAGCCCCCGCAGGTCGTAGCCGGTATTGTCCTTGCGCAGGCGCCTGAGGCCCCGCCAGACCTCTCCGCTGGGCAGCACCGCCTCAAGGCCGAGGACAAGGTCGCGGGCGGTCCCGAACCTCAGCACGGCGACGCCCCCGGCGTTGGTGGAGATGACCCCGCCGAGGGTGGCGCTGCCTTCCGAGGCGAGACTGAGGGGGAAGCGGCGCCCTGCCGCCTCGGCGGCGGCCTGGACCTCGGCCAGGGTGACTCCGGCCTCTGCGACAAGAACGTCATCGACCGGATCGACATCCCGTATGGCGCGCATCCGGCGGGTGGAGAGCAGGATTTCGCCCTGGGGAATCTGGCCGCCGACAAGGCCGGTATTGCCGCCCTGGATAACCAGGGGAGCGCCCTCGGCGGCGCAGAGCCGGATGATGTCGGCGGTCTCCTCCGTCGAAGCCGGCGAGAGCATCAGGGGGGTGCGGCCGCTCCAGCGATCGCGCCACTCGACCAGCCACGGTGCGAGGATCTCCGGGTCGTCAGCCCAGCCCGCAGACCCGACGAGGGCCTTGAGCCGGTCCAGGAAGGCGTCGGAGGGGACGGGGGTCATGGGAGCAAGGTAGGCGCTCGGCGTCCGGGAAGCCAGAGCGCGGCGCTCACCCGACCGCGCCGGCGGCTCTACGGAGGCGATCGTTGATGGCCTCGCCCAGGCCCTCGTGGGGGATGGGGGCGATGGCGATTCCCGCAGGACGCCGGGCGTCCGCCTCACGCAGGAAGGCGAAGAGGTTCGCCGCCGCCTCGACGAGGTCGCCCGAGGGACTGAGGTTGAGCACGCCAGCGTCGTCGGGCGCGGGGCCAAAGGCCAGATAGACCTCCCCCGACCTGAGGTCGCGGGCGTCCAGCCGGACCGGCGCCTCAGGGGCGTAATGCCGGGTCAGCCGGCCAGGCGAGCGTCGGGCGTCGGCCTCCGCCTCCGCCAGGGGACCCACCAGGGCCTCGACCTGGTCACGCGTGACCCGCCCAGGCCTCAGCAGGCGCGGCGTGTCGAGCAAGGCCACGACGGTGGACTCCAGCCCGACCTCGCAGGGGCCGCCGTCCAGGGCGACCTCGGCGGCCTCGCCGGTCTCCTCGCAGGCGGCGGCGAAGGTGGTGGGGCTCGGCCGGCCCGACCGGTTGGCCGAGGGCGCGGCCACGGGCCCGCCAAAGGCCGATAGCACGGCGCGGGCCAGCGGATGGGCGGGCGCCCGCACCGCCACAGTGTCCAGTCCGGCCCGGGCGAGGTCGCAGACCGCGCCGCCGGGCTGGACGGGCAACACAAGGGTCAGGGGGCCTGGCCAGAAGGCGGCCGCGAGGATCTCCGCGTCAGGGCCGAAGACCGCGATGCGCCGGGCCGCGTCGATGTCGGCGACGTGGGCGATCAGGGGATTGAAGGCCGGCCGGCCCTTGGCGGCGTAGACGGCGGCCACGGCGTGCGGGTTCCCGGCGTCGGCCGCAAGGCCATAGACCGTCTCGGTCGGAAGGATGACCAGCCGACCCTGACGAAGGGCCAAGGCCGCTGAAGCCGGCGATCCTTCCTGCAACTCGCTCACGTCCCCTCCCCCGACGTCAGGGCCAGGAGGGCGAAGCTGGCCAGCCAGTGCTCGCCCATGTAGTCGCCGGCCACGTGCGGCAGGCTGGCCTCGAGGTGAATCCGGGCGGCGGCGCGGGCGGCCTCCGCGACGGGATCCCCGGTTGCGAGGGCGGAGGCGATGCTCCGCCAGCACCAGGCCCGGGACAGGTTGAGACCGTCCAGGTGGGCGATCTTGCCGTCGCTACGGTCACTGACGCTGGCGGGGGTGAAGAGGCTGGCGGGTTCGCCTGTGGCGGCCCGGGGCAGGAAGCCGGTGAACCAGGCGCGGAAGTCCCCGGGCGCCAGGACCCGGCGCAGGCACTCGGCCTCCATCAGGGCCGGCGAGAGGAAGTCTTCGCCCGAGGGCTCCCAGGCCTGGCAGTCGCGGTCCTGGCCGTACCAGGACAGGGCCTTGGACTTCAGGAGATCCTCCAGATCACGGTCCCGGGCGACACGGGCGTAGTCGAGGGATAGCGCGACGGCGAAGGCGGTGGAGGAATGCACTCCGGTGCGCACCGGATAGGCCGCCAGCGGCAGGTGGGCGCGGAACCGGTCGGCGAAGTCGGCGGCCAGGGGCGCCAGCCGCTCCGCCCAGGGGCCGGGGACATCCCACAGCTCCGCCTGCAGCTTCAGGAGCCAGGCCCAGCCGTAGGGCCGCTCGAAGCCCCGCGACATGGGACGCCGCAGGACGGCCCGCTCGCCCTCCACCGCCGCCTCAGTGAAAGCCTCGGCAAAGCGCGCATCGATCTCCACAGCGACAGGATGGTCCGGGAACCGGCGACGGACGGCGGCCAGCAGCCAGTAGCCGTGCACGCAGGAATGCCAGTCGAAGCTGCCGAAGAAGATGGGATGGAGGCGGCGGGGTTCGGCCAGGTCCGCCTCAGAGGTCAGGACCTGGTCCAGCTTGTAGGGCCAGGGCCGGGTGACGTGCCCCAGGGCGATCCGGGCGAAGCCGGCGGCGATCTCAGGGGTGAGACGGGAAGGCGAGGACATGCATCAGCACCGTGTTCACGAGCAGGAGGACGAGCGCCGTGGGCGCCTGGGCCCGGATGACGGCGTAACGGTCGTCCAGGTCAAGGAGGGCCGCGGGGGCGAGGTTGAAGTTGGCGGCCAGCGGCGTCAGCAGGGTGCCGCAGAAGCCCGACAGCATGCCGATGGCGCAGATGGCCGCCGGATCCCCCCCGTAGACCTTGACCAGGATAGGCAGGGCCACCCCGGCGGTCATGACCGGAAAGGCGGCGAAGGCGTTGCCCATCAGGACGGTGAAGCCCGCCATGCCCAGGCAGTAGACCGCCACTGCGGCCAGGCGGGTGTCCATGGAGAAGACCCGGGTGACGGTCTCGCCCACCACGGCGCCCACCCCGGCCAGGGCGAAGACGGCGCCCAGGGCCGCCAGCGTCTGGGGCAGCAGGGCCATCCAGCCCACGGTATCGGCGAGGCGCAGGCCCTCGGTCAGGGGAGAGAGGACCGGCTGCCGGAACAGGCGAACCGTCAGGACGGCGACAACCAGGGCGGCCAGGCTGAGGGAGACAAGGGTCGCCTGCTTGGGGTCCACCAGGGCGGCGGCGACCGGCCCGCCGTGGCGCACGCCCAGACTGCCCGCCAGCACGATGACCGGCACCAGCAGCGCCGGAAGGAAGAGGCGAAGCCCATGGGCGCGGGCCGAGGCGGCGCGTGCGCCGGCGTCTTCGGCGCCTGTCCCGCTACGCCCAAGGCCGAGGGCCGCCGTGACGGCCATGGCCAGGACGAGGAGGCCATTGCCCAGGTCGCCGAGATGGTCGCCGGCCAGGAAGGACAGGGCGAACAGCCCCCAGAACAGGGCGTTGCGCCACCGGCGAGGGTTCGCCGGGTCGCGAAGGCTCATCACCGCGAAGCCGGCGAAGACGAGGCCCGCGAGGACGTAGACCTGGGTCAGTCCGATCATGGCCGCGGCCTCCGGCGGCCAAAGACCAGGATCCGGCATCCATGGACAAGGAAGGCGGCGATGGCGGTGGGAATGGCCCAGACCGACAGATGCAGGGGCTCCACCGTGATCCCATTCTGCTCCAGGAAGCCGACCATCAGGAGGATGGAGCCGATGGCCAGGAAAATGTCCTCGCCGAAGAAGAGGCCGATATTGTCGGTGCCGGCGGCGAAGGCCCGCACCTTCTGGGCCTCACTTGAGTCCAGGGCCTCGACCCCCGTCTCCGAGGCCCGGGCGGCTTCGGCCATTGGGGCGATGATCGGGCGGATGGTCTGGGTCTGGCCGGCGATGGAGATCAGGCCCAGGGCGGCGGTCACCTGCCGGAAGAGCAGGTAGGCGAGCATGAGCCGCGCAAAGGTCACCGACCGGAGCCGGGCGATCAGGCCGCGGGCCGCCTCCTGAAGGCCGGACCTCTCCAACACGCCGATCACCGGCAGGATCAGCCAGGCGGCGCTGACATAGCGGTTCTCGTTGAAGGCCTTGCCGAAGGCCGCCAGCACCTCCACCGGCGAAAGACCGGCCGCCAGGCCTGTGGCCAGTGCTGAGGCCAGGACGACCAGAAGGGGGTTCAAGCCCACGGCGAAGCCCGCCACCACCAGAAGCACGCCCAGAAGCACCAGCATGTATCCCATCCCCTTCCCTCGCCGCGACAGTCTAGACCCGAGTCGCCCGACGGGTCGCGGGGCTGCGGCTTGCGCCCCGCGGCGACAGGTCTATTGAAGACACGCGATGTTCAGGGGAATCCGGAATGGCCACGGCGGTTCTTCAGGCGCGGATGAGCTCCAGCCGCCTCCCCGGCAAGGTCCTGAAGCCCCTGCTGGGGCAACCCATGATCTTGCGACAGATCGAGCGCCTGCGGCGCTGCCGCGAGCTTGACCGGATCGTCGTGGCGACCAGCGAGGCTCCATCGGACGACATCCTGGCGGAGACGCTCGCCGGAGCGGGGGTTGAGGTTGCTAGGGGTCCGCTGGACGATGTCCTTGGTCGGTTCATCCGAGCCGTCGACTCCCTCGGGATTGAGGGAGACCTTGTCCGCCTCACCGCCGACTGCCCCCTGGCCGACCCCGACGTCATTGACGCCTGCATAGCCAAGCGGCGGGACGGAGGCTTCGACGTCGTCACCCTTGGGGAACGGCGGTCGTTTCCCCGCGGCCTGGATGCAGAGGCCCTCACCGTGGACATCCTGAGGCGTATCCATAAGGAGGCGACCTCCGCTTACGACCGGGAACACGTCACGCCCTGGCTGTACCGGCCGGGGGCGTCCTTCCGACGGGGCGACCTCGTGCAGGCGGAGGACCAGAGCGAGTTCCGGTGGACTGTGGACCTGCCGGAGGATTTCGACTTCGTGGAGCGGGTCTACGCCGCGCTCTATCCCGTCAACCCGGCCTTCACCTCGGCGGACATCCTCGCCCTGCCCTTCGCCCGGCGGGAGTCCGACGTCTGAGGCGTCTCAAGCCGGCGCGCCGCCCTCGACCATGGTCCAGTCGAGGGGCTCGCCGAAGGGGATGTCCCGGGTGGCGCATCGGCTGAGCACCGCGTCAAGATGCTTGGGCGGCAGGCCATGGCCAGGCCGGACAGAGCGCAGGTTGGCCGCAGTGAAGGGCTCCCCCTGCCGGACATCTGCGCTGATGTAGAGCGAGCGCCGCATGCCGGCGTTGCCCGCCTCGACCTCCCCTGGGCCGTAGGCCACCCCGCCCAGGGCCTCCCAGGCGCCGCGACAGCTGGCGACCAGCTCGGCGAGCTCGGCGGGCTCCAGGGAGAAGGCGGAGTCCACGCCGCCCTCGGCCCGGCTCAGGGTGAAGTGCTTCTCGATGAAGACTGCCCCCAGGGCCACCGCAGCCACGGAGGCCGCCGTGCCGAGGGGGTGGTCAGACAGGCCGGTCATGACCCCGAACCGGGCGGCCATGTCCGGCAGGGTGGCGAGGTTCATGGAAGACATGGGCGCCGGGTAGGCGCTGGTGCAGTGCAGGACGATCAGGTCCTTCGCCCCGCCCCCACGCGCCGCCTCCACCGCCTCGGCGATCTCCCCCGGCGAGGCCATTCCGGTAGATATAACCAGGGGCCGGCCCGTCGCCGCGCAGCGCCGGATGAGAGGCAGGTCCACCAGCTCGAAGGACGCGATCTTGTAGGCGGGGGCGCCCAGGCCCTCCAGAAGGTCTACGGCGGTGAAGTCGAAGGGCGAGGAGAACAGGGTCACCCCCGCCTTCCGGGCGTGCTCGAACATCGGGCCGTGCCAGTCCCAGGGGGTATGGGCCTCGGCGTAGAGCTCATGCAGGCGACGGCCGTCCCAGAGGCCGCCCTCGATCCGGAAACCCGGGCCGTCGTGGTCGAGGGTGAGGGTGTCGGCGGTATAGGTCTGGATCTTGACCGCGTCCGCCCCGGCCTCCGCCGCCGCCGAAATCAGCTCAAGGGCGCGCCCCAGCTCGCCATTGTGATTGCCCGACATCTCCGCCACCACATAGGGCGGATGACCGGGCCCGATGGGCCTGCCGTCGATGTGGGCCAGGGCCTGGCTCATGGGAGAACTCCCGCGTCCTGAGCGCGATTCGCGAGTCGAATATGGGACCACCCGCGCCCTGGGACCAGACGCTCAGGCCTCCGTCGATGCGGAAGTGACCCCGTCAAAGCGATAGGCGGCCCCCTCCCGGCGCACATGGCCGGCGGTGGGGGCGGCGAAGTGGGTGCCGATCACGAGAATGGGCTGGTCAGCCGCGCCCTCGAAGACCTCCCGCCGCATCACGGCTGAGGCCGCCGGATCGCTGTCGAAGGGCGGCGACCACTCCGGGTGGGCCATCTGGCAGGGATGGTGGACCATGTCGCCGGTGATCAGCCCCACCTCGCCGCCGGACTCGATCCGGACGCTGACATGGCCGGGCGTGTGGCCGGGGGTCGGGACCAGCCTCACCTCGGGGGAGATGACGTGGTCCATCTCCACCAGGTCGACCAGGCCCGCCTCGAAGACCGGGCGGATGGAGTCCGACAGGATGACCTGCTGCTCGGCGTCTCCTTCCGAGCTCCAGTGGGCGTATTCGCGGCGGCCGATCAGGTAGCGGGCGTGGGGGAAGGTGGGGACCCAGCGGTCACCCTCGCGCATCGTGTTCCAGCCGACATGGTCGACGTGCAGGTGGGTGCAGACCACGGCGTTGACGCTCTCGCGGGTCCAGCCGGTCGCCTCGAAGGATTTCAGGAAATCCGTGGACAGGGCCTGGCCGCCCACAAGGCTGCGCGGGCGGTCATTGCCGATGCAGGTGTCGACCACCAGTCGCAGGCCGGGCGCCTCGACGAGCAGGGCGTGGATGGACAGGCGCAGATGGCCTTCCGGGGTCACATAGTGCGGATGGAGCCAGGGGATCTCGCGCAGGGCCTCCGGCGTCGCCTCGGCAAGGAAGGCCCGCCGGGGGTTGTGCGCCACCGGCATTTCCATCTCGACCACCCGGGTGACCGTCACCTCGCCGATCCGCCAGCTGAGCATGTCCGCCCTCCCCGTCCTCGACCCCGACTAGCGGAGGCCGGCGTTGATCCGGTCGAGCGCCGCCTGCCCCGGCACCAGTTCGGCGTCGGAGAGGCTGTTCAGCGGACGGTCCGTCGTGCCCAGGGCGCCATGCAGGTCGCCCGGATCCGGGTTCACGTACAGAAGCCCCGTCACGATCTCGCCCTCGGCCTGCCGTTCGGCCAGGTAGGCCATGGCGGCGATCCTGTCGGTGGCGTCGTAGTGTTCGGCCAGCTTGTGCAGGGACAGGACTGAACCGTCGTGCTGGGTCACGGAAATGGTCGTGCCGGGCTCGTAGTCCACCTCGATGGGCTTGCGGTCGGCGATCACGTCGAGGCGGTTCACGGCCTCGTTATGCTCGCGGACATAGTCGTAGCTCTTGGTGGACCCGGCGTGGTTGTTGAACTGGACGCAGGGGCTCAGCGTGTCGATGAAGGCCGGACCGGGATGACGGATCGCGGCCTTGATCAGGGGCACCAGCTGGGCCTTGTCGCCAGAGAAGGAGCGGGCCACGAAGGTGGCGCCCAGCTGGAGGGCGAGGCTGACCATGTCGATGGCGGCGTCATGGTTGACCACGCCCTTCTTGGACCTCGAGCCGCGATCTGAGGTCGCCGAGAACTGGCCCTTGGTGAGGCCATAGACGCCGTTGTTCTCGACGATGTAGGTCATGTTCACGCCTCGCCGGATGGCGTGGGCGAACTGGCCGAGGCCGATCGAGGCGGAGTCGCCGTCGCCGGAGACGCCCAGGTAGATCAGCTCGTGATTGGCCAGGTTGGCGCCCGTCAACACCGACGGCATCCGGCCGTGCACGGTGTTGAAGCCGTGCGAGTTCCCGAGGAAGTAGTCCGGCGTCTTGGACGAGCAGCCGATACCAGACAGCTTGGCCACCCGGTGGGGCGGCAGGTCCAGCTCGTAGGCCGCCTGGATGATGGCGGCTGAGATCGAGTCGTGCCCGCATCCGGCGCAGAGGGTCGAGACGGACCCCTCATAGTCGCGCCGCAGGTAACCCAGGGCGTTGGGGGTCAGGGCTGGATGATGAAGCTTGGGCTTGGCGATGTAGGTCATTCGGCGGCCTCCCGGAGCGGGCGCGAGCCCGGCGGCTGGGTTGCGTCCATCAGGCTGGAGATGGAGGAGACGATGAAGCGGGCGGTGATGGGCGTGCCGTCAAAGTGCAGGATCGGGACCAGCCGGTCCGGATCGCCGCCATTCTCGGCCATCAGCAGGGTGCGCAGCTGGGCGTCCCGGTTCTGCTCGACCACGAAGATCCGGTCATGCGAGGCGAGGAAGTCATCCACCTCGGACGAGAAGGGAAAGGCCCGGATGCGAAGGGCGTCCAGGCGACGTCCCTGCCGCTCGAAGAGGCCGAGCGCCTCATGCATGGCTGGTCCCGTTGAGCCATAGTAGATCACACCGTCCCGTGTCGGCGTGCTGGCCGGACGCAGCTCCGGCGCCGGGACAAATGACTTGGCGGTCTCGAACTTGCGCAGCAGGCGCTGCACGTTGTCGACATAGACCGAGCCCTCTTCCGAGTAACGGGCGTAGGGGTTGCGGGACGTGCCGCGGGTGAAATAGCCGCCCCGGGTCGGGTGGACGCCGGGATAGGTCCGGTAGGGGATGCCGTCGCCATCCACGTCGAGATAGCGGCCGAAGTCACGGCCCGCCTCGAGCTCGTCGTGGGTCATGACCTTGCCGCGGTCCATCCGGCGGCTGTCGTCCCACTTGAAGGGCTCGGTCAGCCATTCGTTCATGCCCATGTCGAGGTCGAGCATGACGAAGACGGTGGTCTGCAGCCGGTCCGCCAGGTCGAAGGCCTGGGCCGCGAAGGTAAAGCACTCGCCGGGGTCCATGGGCAGGAGCATGGGGTGCTTGGTGTCGCCATGGCTGGCGTAGGCGGCGCCGATGAGGTCCGCCTGCTGGGTGCGGGTCGGCATGCCGGTGGACGGGCCGCCGCGCTGGACATCGAAGATCACCGCCGGAATCTCGGCGAAGTAGGACAGGCCGATGAACTCGGTCATCAGCGAGACTCCGGGTCCGGAGGTGGCCGTGAAGGCCCGGGCGCCATTCCAGCCGGCGCCGATCACCATGCCGATGGAGGCGATCTCATCCTCGGCCTGGACAATGGCGAAGTTCGCCTTGCCGCTCTCGGGATCCACCCGGAGCTCCTGGCAATAGCTGGTGAAGGCCTCGGCCAGGGAGGTCGAGGGCGTGATCGGGTACCAGGCGCAGACCGTGGCGCCCCCGTACACCGCGCCTAGGCCGGCGGCCTGGTTGCCCTCGATGAAGATCCGGTCGCCGACAGCGTCCGCCCGGCGCACCTGCAGGCCCAGGGGGGCCATGTTGTCCTTCACCCAGTCCCGGCCCATGTGCAGGGCGTCGTAGTTGGCCTTGATCAGGCGCTCGCGTCCTTCGAACTGCTCGGCGAGGAGTTGCTCGATGACCTCGATCTCGATGCCCAGCAGGGCGGCGAGGGCGCCGACATAGATGATGTTCTTGAACAGCTGGCGCTCGCGCGCGACCGTGTAGGCGGCGTTGCAGATAGCGGTCAGCGGCACGCCGATGATATTGATGTCCGGCCGGAACTTCGACGGCGGCATCGGCTTGGTCGAGTCGTAGAACAGGTAACCGCCCGGCTCGATCTCGGCGACGTCCCTGTCCCAGGTCTGAGGGTTCATCGCCACCATCATGTCGACGCCGCCGCGACGGCCGAGGTGGCCCTCGCCGGTGACGCGCACTTCGAACCAGGTGGGCAGGCCCTGGATGTTCGATGGGAAGATGTTCCGGACCGCCACCGGCACGCCCATCCGCAGGACAGCCTTGGCGAACATGGAGTTGGCGCTGGCAGAGCCAGAGCCGTTGACGTTGGCGAACTTGACGACGAAGTCGTTGATGGCGGCGAGGGGGGCGGTCATGCGGCGCCTCCCATCTGCTCGGCATGGGTCATCTCAAGGGTGAACCTCTGCATGTCCCAGGCCCCGGTGGGGCATCGCTCGGCGCAGAGGCCGCAGTGCAGGCAGACATCCTCGTCCTTGACCATGACCCGGCCGGTGGCCAGGGCGCCGGAGACCAGGAGATCCTGGTCGAGGTTGAGGGCCGGGGCCTTCAGGCGGGACCGGAGGTCCGCCTCCTCGCCGTCCTCGGTGAAGGTGATGCAGTCCACTGGGCAGATGTCGACGCAGGCGTCGCACTCGATGCAGAGGTTGTCGGCGAAAACCGTCTGGACGTCGCAGTTCAGGCACCGCTGGGCCTCGGCGTAACCCAGGCGGGAATCAAAGCCGAGCTCAACCTCGACCCGCACGTTCTTCAGGGCCTCGGCCTTGTCGAGCATGGGAACGCGGTGGCGATTCTCGAGGGAGATGTCGTTGTCGTAGCTCCACTCATGAATCCCCATCTTCTGGGAAACCAGGGAGAAGCCCGGGGGTGGGCGGTCATGGACATCCTCGCCCATGCAGTGGCGGTGGATCGAGACTGCGGCGTCATGGCCGTGGGCCACGGCCCAGATGATGTTCTTCGGGCCGAAGGCGGCGTCGCCACCGAAGAAGACCCCCTTGCGGGTGGACTCGAAGGTGACCGGGTCGACCTGGGGCATGTCCCAGCGGTCGAAGTCGAGGCCGATGTCGCGCTCGATCCAGGGGAAGGCGTTCTCCTGCCCGACGGCGACCAGGACATCGTCGCATTCATGGTGCTCGTCGGGCTCGCCCGAGGGCACGAGGTTGCGGCGGCCCTTGTCGTCATACTCGGCGCGGACGATCTCGAAGGTCACGCCGGTCAGGCGGCCGTTCTCGTGAGTGAAGGCCTTGGGAACGCGATAGTTGAGGATCGGGATATCCTCGTGGATCGCATCCTCCTTCTCCCACGGGCTGGCCTTCATCTCCTCGAAGCCCGAGCGGACCACCACCTTGACCTCCTCGCCGCCGAGGCGGCGCGAGGTGCGGCAGCAGTCCATGGCGGTATTGCCGCCACCCAGGACGATGACCCGCCGGCCGATCTTCTCGATGTGGCCAAAGGAGACGCTCGAAAGCCAGTCGATCCCGACGTGGACGTTGGCGGCGGCCTCCTTGCGGCCCGGGATGTCAAGATCCCGGCCCCGGGGCGCCCCGGACCCGACGAACACCGCGTCGAAGCCTTCGGACAAGAGGCCCTTGAGGCTCTCGATCCGCTGGCCGAGGCGAAGCTCCACGCCGCCCAGGCGGGTGACGTAGCCGACCTCCTCGTCGATCACTTCCTCAGGCAGGCGAAAGCGCGGGATCTGGCTGCGGATCATGCCGCCCGACCGGGGCTCACCATCGAAGAGGACCAGCTCGTATCCCAGGGGCGCCAGGTCCCTGGCGACGGTCAGAGAGGCGGGGCCGGCGCCGACCAGGGCCACCCGCTTGCCATTCCGCTTCGCCGCGACCGGCGGCATGAGGGGGCCGACATCGGACTTGTTGTCGGCGGCCACGCGCTTCAGCCGGCAGATGGCCACCGGCTCCTCCTCCACCCGGCCGCGCCGGCAGGCGGGCTCGCAGGGGCGGTCGCAGGTGCGGCCGAGAACGCCGGGAAAGACGTTCGACTTCCAGTTGATCATGTAGGCGTCATCGTACCGGCCATCGGCGATCAGGCGGATGTATTCCGGCACGGGCGTGTGGGCCGGACAGGCCCACTGGCAATCGACCACCTTGTGATAGTAGTCGGGACCCTCGGTACGCGTTGGCTGCAAGACCCGTTTCCTCCCAGGTCGCCCTGCGGGACGGGGCCGGAGTCTCGCGCGGATCCCGGTCCTTCGCCGCCCCGCTTCGGGCGTTGACTCCATTCTTACGGGCGGATGACGGGCAAGGCCAGACGTCATGCCGCCGGGCCCTGAAATTCCGGTCACGTTCAAGAGTCCGTGAGAGTCCAGAGCCGCTCTTGGTGAAAGAGGGTTAACGACCTTTAACTGCTGTGGTCCATCTGCATGGGAGGTTGTCATGAACTATCGTCCCTGGCTTGCGCCCCTTGAAGCCGAAGACGAGGACGCCGCCTTCGGCGCGCGAGAGAGCGAGCCTGGCGCAGACTTCGAGGCCCTTAACCTGCGGCGGGCGGCAATCGAGAATGCGGAAGCCCTGAGGCTGGCCCGGGCCATCTGACCTGGCGGGGCTCCGGCCCATCGCCGCCCTTACGCAGAGCCACGTAGGCCATCGTAGGCGGGAAGCGCTGGCGCGCCTGTCCGGCCTGACCTAGGCTTTGTCGGTCAGAGGCGGTGCGGGAGGACGCAATGCAACTTCGTAGGCTGGGGAATAGCGGGCTGAAGGTCAGCGTGATCGGGCTCGGCTGCAATAACTTCGGCATGCGCATCGATCAGGCGCAGACGCGCATGGTGGTCGACGCCGCCCTCGACTGCGGCGTCAACTTCTTCGATACAGCCGACATCTACGGCGCCGCCAAGTCCGAGGTCTTCCTGGGCGAGGCCCTCAAGGGCAAGCGGGACAAGGCGGTCCTGGCCACCAAGTTCGCCAACCCCATGGGAGAGGGCGAGTACCTTCGGGGCGGCGCCCGGCGGTACATCGTCAAGGCGGTGGAGGACAGCCTCAAGCGCCTGCATACCGACCACATCGACCTCTACCAGATGCACGTGCCCGATCCCGACACCCCCATCGAAGAGACCCTCCGGGCCCTCGACGACCTCGTCCGTGCGGGCAAGGTGCTGTACGTCGGAAACTCCAACTTCGCCGGCTGGCAGATCGCCGACGCCGACTGGATCTCCCGCAGCAATAGCCTGGAGCGCTTTGTCTCGGCCCAGAACAATTTCAGCCTCCTGGAGCGGGGCGTCGAACGCGAGGTGCTGCCGGCCTGTGAGCGGTTCGGCCTGGGCCTCCTGCCCTACTTCCCCCTCGCAAGCGGCTTTCTGACCGGCAAGTACCAGCGTGGAGAGCCGCCGCGGCAGGGCACCCGGCTGGCGGCCTGGGGCAAGCGCGGGGCCGCCGCCCTCAGCGACCGGAACTTCGATCGGCTGGAGGCCCTGGAACACTGGGCCATGCAGCGTGGCCGGCGGATACTGGACCTGGCCTTCGCCTGGCTCCTCGGTCACCGGGTCGTGAGTTCCGTGATCGCCGGCGCCACCACCCCCGAGCAGGTCGAGGCCAACGCCCGGTGCGCCGAATGGATCCTCACCCCGGCGGAGGTGGAGGAAGTGCGGGCCCTGCTCGCATGACGGGAGTGATCCTTCCGCCCCTGCCGCAACAGCCCGCCGGCGTTCCCTGGCCGACCCGAGACTGGAGCCTCGGCGACCTCCCGGAAGGCGTAGACCCCGGCCATCTTGCGCGCCTGGTGGAACGCGGCTTCAGCGACTTTGAAGAGACCCACGCCGTCGTGGTGGTCCAGGGAGGCCGCCTCCGGCTCGAGCGCTACGGCCCGGCCCACGGCCCCGACGCGACCTGCATGTCCTGGTCAATGGCCAAGAGCCTGACCCACGCCCTTGTGGGCATCGCGGTCGGCGAGGGGCTCCTGGACATCTTCGCCCCCGCCCCGGTCCCCGAATGGCGGACGCCAGGGGACCCGAGGGGCGCCATCACGACGGACCATCTCCTGCGCATGGTCAGCGGGCTGAAGTTCTCGGAGGTCTACGAGCCCGACAAGCCCTCCGACACCATCGAGATGATGTGGGGCTCGGGAAAGGCCGACGTCGCCCACTATGCGGCCAGCCAGCCCCTCGAGCACCCGCCTGCGACATTCTTCAGCTATTCCTCGGGGACGACCAACATCATCTGCCGGATCCTGGCGGACCTGACCGGCCTGAGGGGCGAGGCCTTCGCCAACTTCATGCGGACGCGGCTCTTCGAGCCCCTGGGCATGCGGACGCCTGTCCCCAAGTTCGATCCTGCGGGAACCTTCATCGGGTCCTCGTTCTGCTTCGCCAGCGGCCGGGACTTCGCCAGGTTCGGCCTGCTCTATCTCCGCGACGGGGTCTGGGACGGTCGACGGCTGCTGCCCGAGGGCTGGGTCGACTGTGCCCGCACCCCGACGCCCCGCCAGGCTGGCGTGACCGACGATCCCTACGGCGCCCACTGGTGGCTGGGCATGGGCGGCGAGGGCTCCTTTTCCGCCAACGGCCATGAGGGTCAGTTCACCCTTCTGGTTCCTGACCTTGACCTGATCATTGTCCGGCATGGGCGGACGGACGCGGCGCTTAAGGATGACCTCAAGGCCTGGATGGGCGAGATGGCGGCGGCGTTCCGGACCTGATGCGACTCCGGCGCCCTCTGGACAGAGGCCGAAAGCGGGCGCAGCCTCCCCTCGGGGAAACATGAGCCGGGAGGTCCAGGCATGGCGAAGTTCGAGGTCAACGGACGAAGCGTCGAGAACCGGGGGCCTGACGACGCCCCCCTGCTCTGGGTCCTGCGGGACGAGCTGGGCCTGACGGGAACCAAGTTCGGCTGCGGTGTGGGCCAGTGCGGCGCCTGTACGGTGCACGTGGATGGCCAGGCCATCCGCTCCTGCCTGACGCCGGTGAGCGCCGTCGACGGCATGAAGGTGACCACGATCGAGGGCCTGGGCGCCGGCGGGGTCCACCCCGTGCAGGCGGCCTGGGTCGAAGCCCAGGCGCCCCAGTGCGGCTACTGCCAGTCCGGCCAGATCATGCAGGCCGCCGCCCTCCTGGCGGCCAGTCCCAACCCCTCCGACGCCGAGATCGAGGCGGCGATGGACGGCAATCTCTGCCGCTGCATGGCCTATGTGCGCATCCGCAAGGCGGTGAAGCTGGCCGCCCGCAAGGGCGCAGGGCGCGGCGCGGCGCTTGGGACGGAGGTGCGCTCATGAATCGCCCCCTCATCCCGGATCCCAGCCGCCGCCGCTTCCTGATCGCAGCGGGCGCAGCAGGCGCGGCCTTCGGCTTCGCCGCGACGGCCGAGGCCGCCGTCTCCCTGGGCCCATACTCGGGCGCCCCGGCTTTCGAGCCCAGCCTCTGGTACGCCATCGACGCCCAGGGGATTGTCACGGTGAACGTCGTCCGCGCCGAGATGGGCCAGCACGTGGGCACGGCCCTGGCCCGCATTGTCGCCGATGAGCTCGAGGCCGACTGGGACAAGGTCCGTATCATCCACGTGGACACCGATCCCAAGTGGGGCCTGATGGTCACCGGCGGGTCCTGGTCCGTCTGGCAGAGTTACCCCTTCCTGAGCCAAGCTGG
>CANGRP010000007.1 GCA_947456005.1 Caulobacteraceae bacterium | reverse complement strand
GATGACCAGGCCCACCTCGGCGGCGGCGGCGGCGTCGGGCGCAAGCGCCGACAGGTCCGGCCAGCGGGCGGCCATCAGGAGGGGTTCAGCCCGGGCGGCGCCCAGGGCGGCGGTCTGGTCCCAAAGCTCCTCCGTCAGGAAGGGCATGACCGGGTGCAGCAGCTTGAGGATCACGTCCAACACCCAGGACGCGGTGGCGCGGGTCTCGGCCTGCGCATCGGCGTCGGCGCCGTTCAGGACCGGCTTGGACAGCTCCACATACCAGTCGCAGAAGGTGTTCCAGATGAATCGGTAAAGAAGGTTGGCCGCCTCGTCGAAGCCGCAGCCGGCTATGGCCTCGGTCACCGCCGCGGAGGTACGGGCCGTCTCGCCGATGATCCAGCGGTTGACCGCCCCCTTGGCGGATGCCGGGTCAAAACCCTCGACACGGACACAGCCATTGACCTGGCAGAACCGCGATGCATTCCAAAGCTTGGTACCGAAATTCCGATAGCCTTCAATGCGCTGGATCGAGATCTTGATGTCTCTCCCCTGCCCTGACATGGCCGTCAGGGTGAACCTCAGGGCGTCTGCACCATAGATGTCGATGAGGTCCAAGGGGTCCATGACATTGCCCTTGGACTTGGACATCTTCTTGCCGGAGGCGTCCCGGACCAGGGCGTTGAAAAACACCCGGCGGAAGGGGACCTCTCCGGTGAAGTGCATCCCCAGCATCATCATCCGGGCGACCCAGTAGAAGATGATGTCGAAGCTGGTCACCAGGGTGTGGGTCGGATAGAACCGCTTCAGGTCCTCGGTTGGTTCCGGCCAGCCCAGGGTCGAGAAGGGCCAGAGCCCGGAGGAGAACCAGGTGTCGAGGACATCCTCGTCCTGGCGCAGGGCGATCTCCGCGCCATAGTGGGCGGCGGCCGCCGCGAGGGCCTCGGCCTCGGTCTCCTCGACGAAGACCGCCCCGTCGGGCCCGTACCAGGCCGGGATGCGATGACCCCACCAGAGCTGGCGCGAGACGCACCAGGGCTCGATGTTCCGCATCCACTCGAAGTAGGTTTTCGACCAGGCGGCGGGTTCGAGGACCGTGCGGCCGTCTTCGACCGCGGCGATGGCCGGCTTGGCCAGGGTGGCGGCGTCCACAAACCACTGATCGGTCAGGTAGGGCTCCACCACGACGCCGGAGCGGTCGCCGTGCGGCACCACGTGCCGGGTCGGGTCGATGCCGCGCAGCAGCTCCAGCGCCTCGAACTCGGCGACCACCTTCTTGCGGGCGACAAAGCGGTCGAGGCCGCGATACGCCTCGGGCGCCGCTTCACTGATGCAGCCGAAGTCGTCCAGGATGTTGATCATCTCCAGGCCGTGGCGCTTGCCGACCTGGAAGTCGTTGAAGTCGTGCGCCGGCGTGATCTTCACCGCACCGGAGCCCTTCTCGGGATCAGCGTAGTCGTCGGCGACGATCGGGATCAGCCGCCCGACGATGGGCAGGCGCACCCGCTTCCCCACAAGGTGGGCGTAGCGCTCGTCCTTGGGATTCACCGCCACGGCGGTGTCGCCCAGCATGGTCTCTGGCCGGGTGGTCGCCACGACGATCTCGCCTGAGCCATCCTCCAGCGGGTAGGCGAAGCGCCAGAAGTGTCCGTCGACCTCCCGCTGTTCGACCTCAAGGTCGGAGATGGCGGTCTGCAGGTGCGGGTCCCAGTTCACCAGCCGCTTGTCGCGATAGAGAAGGCCCTGCTTGTGGAGGGTGACGAAGACCTTGCGGACGGCGGCGCTCAGGCCCTCGTCCAGGGTGAAGCGCTCGCGGCTCCAGTCGCAGGAGGCGCCCAGCCGGCGCAGCTGGCGGGTGATGGTCCCGCCGCTCTCGGCCTTCCAGGCCCAGACCCGCTCGACGAAGGCCTCGCGTCCCATGTCCCGCCGGCCGATATTACCCTCGGCGGCCAGCTGGCGCTCGACCACCATCTGGGTGGCGATGCCGGCGTGGTCGGTGCCGGGCAGCCAGAGGGCCGCCTTGCCCCGCATGCGCTCGAACCGGATCAGCACGTCCTGGAGGGTGTTGTTCAGGGCATGGCCGATGTGCAGCGAGCCCGTGACGTTGGGCGGCGGGATGACCACGGAGAAGGGCTCGGCCGACGGATCGTCGGTCGGCGAGAAGGCCCCGGAGGCCTCCCAGCGGGCATAGAGCCGAGGCTCGGCGGTCTTGGGATCGAAGGTCTTGTCAAGCATGGCGGTTTCCGAGGCGGACCCGTAACGGAAGGACCGGCCGCGTCAAGCAAAGTTGCCGGGTAGGCCTAGCGGACCCGGCCGCTCCGCGAGATTCGCTCGATCTCCGCCTGGACCTGGGCCTCGACAATGTCGGGGAGGTTATCATCCAGCCACTGCTTGAGGAGCGGACGCAGAAGCTCCCGGACCACGTCTTCAAGTGTGCGAAGGTCCTGGGGCATGAGGAGCGACGCCGAGAGATGGCCGAAGGCCGCCGCCGCCGCCGCCGCGGTAGGATCGGACACAAGGGCGGGCTCGATGTCTTGAAGCGGCTCGATCCGGTCGGTCAGCTCAAGCACGTCTTCCTGCTCAACCGCCGGGGGAGCGGGCTCAGGCTCAGGCTCAGGCTCAGGCTCAGGCTCAGGCTCAAGCTCAAGCGCAGGCTCAGGGGGCGGAGGCGGAGGCTCCTCCTCCTCTATCTCGGGCTCGGGCTCGGGGGCGCGCTGAGGAGGAAATCCGTCCTCTTCTTCAATCGGTTCCGACTGCTCGACATCATCTTCCGAGATGATGCGGCGAATGGAGGCGAGGATCTCCTCCATTGTCGGTTCTTGCTTGGACTCGTCGGACATCCGCCACCGCGATTCGGGAAAGGGCCAACCTCAGGGCAGAGGCTAGGCGCACATAACTTAACAGGCAATTCCCGGCGGACTTGCACGGGCCATAAGCCCGTAGATAACCGATTCCCGGAGGTTTTCATGGTGGCGGGCGCAAGCCCGCCCCCCGAAGGGCCTACTCCGCCGGGGCAGGCGTCTCCGGTGCACTTGCCGGAGCCGGCGAAGGCGCAGCCGGAACCGGACGATCCGGAATGACCGCTGGCTTGGGAACAAGGATACCATCAACACCGGAAATCGGGACCTCCCAGGGTGTCCATCCCCACGTGACCCGGAGGTTCCGGAAGTTGGCGGCGGGATCGTACCGGGGAACCTCAGGGACCAGATAACCGACCTGCAGGCGACCCACCTGGCCAAGGACGCCGGCGGCGGCGACATACTCATCCCTGCGGGCGCTGACCTGCGAAAGCTCTGCAGCCCTAAGTTCCTGCTCCGCGTTCAGGACGTCGATCGTCGTGCGCAGACCGACCCGCTGCTCCTGGACGACGCCCTCGGCGGCGATCCTGGCGGCGCGGACCTGCTTTTCCGTCGCCTCGATGTTGCTACGCGCAGCCTGAAGGGCGCTCCAGGACTGGGTGATCGTCTGGCGGACGGTCCGTCGGGCGTTCTCCACGCCAAGGCGGTCGACGGTGTTACGCTCCGTCGCAGCCCGGATCCGGGACAGGGTCTGTCCCCCCGAAAAGATCGGAACGGTGACGACCGCCGAACCGGAGAGGGCCCGGGAATAGGCGTCGGTATGCAGGGGGCTGACCAGTCCACTGTAGCCCAACTGGCCCTGCAGCGCGACCGTAGGCATCTGCTCAGCCCGGGCCCCGGCGATCCGGGCGCGGCTGGCCTGTTCGGCGTACTCCGCGGCCCGGACAACCGGGCTTCCGCTTTCGGCGAGGTCCCAGGCCTGCTCCACCGATGCGGGCAGAAGGGCGCCAATCGGAGGTTCGGGAGCGAGGTCACCCGGGGCCTGTCCCACGACCGCCTCGTACCCGGCACGGGAGGTGGCCAGCGTCGCCTGAGCAGAGTTCAGGAGCGCGACTGCAGCCGCCAGACGCGCTTCGGACTGGGCGACGTCAGTGCGCGTGATCTCGCCCACCTCGAACCGGGCGCGGGACTCATCAAGCTGACGCTGAAGAACGGCGACGTTGGTCTGGCGGATCCTCAGCGCCTCCTGGTCGCGGCGCACGTCAACATAGGACTGGATCACCTGGCCGAGGACCTGCGCCTCGACCCGGCGCAGGCCTTCACGTCCCGACAGGCTGTCAGCTTCGGCCGCTGAGACCGCCGACGCCACCCGCCCGCCTGAGTAAACAGGCTGGGTCAGGGAAAGGACGGCCGACCCGGAGTTGCTTTCGACGTCCGCGAGCGGTCGCGTCCCGGGGATGGTCGTCTCCGTCCAGGTGGCGCGACCGCTGACGGACAGGGTGGGCCTGTACCCCGCCCGGGCCTGGTACCAGTTCTCGTCCAGGGCCCGCAGCTGCGCGCGCTGGGCCTGGAGGGTCGGATTGGACGCGTAGGCCATGGCGATAGCCTCGGCCATGGTCTCAGCAGAGGCCCCAGACGCCGGCAGCGACAAGGCCGCCAGAGAGACCGCAGCAAGCCAGTGGCTGCGATGACGCATGATCATCTCTTTTCCCCAAGTGCCGTACGGGCGAAACATCCGCCTATATGACCGGCGTTTTCCCCGCAGGCCAGTAGACCTGACCTTAAGGTTTTTTCACCCGGACCTTACGATCCGGTTTCCAGGCGGCTGACCCGGCCTCGCAACCGGGCGATTCAGAAGGCGAAGCCAGCCTGAGGTTCCAGGCCAGGCAGGAAGGCGGGCGCAGAATCAAAGCCCGTGCGACGGCCGACGCCCTCGGCGGTCCTGAGGTAGACAACGGCGCGCCCGGCCGGGCCCTGCCGCTCAATGATCACCGCGCGCCCGCCGACGGCTAGGACGGCGAGCCAAGCCTCCGGAGCCTGGCCGACCGCGCCCTCGCAGACGAGCACGTCAAAGGGACCCTTTGGCGGGCGGGCGAGGACCTCATCGTCGAACCGGGTGACCGTCACCCCGCAGGCCTCAAGAAGCGCGGCTGCGTAGGGCGCAGCGATGGCCAGACCGGACTCCCCGGCGACCGGCGCGGCCAACTGAACAAGTTTGCCGACATCCCGCGGCCTCAGGAGTCGCCGCCCAGGTTCATACTCGGGCTCGACGTCAGCATAGGCCTGATATCCCCGGCCTGCGGGCAGAAAGGATTCCCGAGGGATCCGCCGCATGGCGTCCTGGATCCTGAGGTCGGTCACATCAGCGGTCCGGACCTGGCTCTCCACCATGTTCAAGCGGGCTGCAGATGTATCGTCCATCACGTCTCCGGTCGGCTGGAGGAAAGGGCGGCGACGCCCGGAGGGCCTAGCGGCCTGGAGCGCATATAAGGCCGCGGCCGCGCACAAGGCAATGCGGGCCGTCTCGGACATTGCCCCGGCCTCCGCCATCTGTTAGCGGTCCCCGGCCCGGCGCGGACCGGTGCGGCCTGATGGCGGAGTGGTGACGCAGCGGACTGCAAATCCGTGCACCCGAGTTCGATTCTCGGTCAGGCCTCCAAACTCTTTCTGTTCATGACTTCGCCAGCGACGCCGAGGCCTGCGGTCAATTCGCCTGCTGTCGAAGCACCTCGGCCGGGCCTGGATCGCTTGGACGCCGGGTTGATGTGTTCCATCCATTCACTGCATACGCTTAAGCTGTAATCTCGACTGGCCCTTTAACCCGCCGTGTGGAACGGTGACATAGATTGGACGGGTCGGGACTGAGGTGAAGAATGCGCAAGGGCGCCAACGTTGACCGGACCATGCGCGACCTCGGCGAGATCGAGAAGACGGCGTCGACGAGCCGTGTGCTGAACCTGATCGGGATCGGCGCCTCGGTCCGGAATGAACCTGGCTACCTGGAACACCCGTTCTTTTCGTCGCCGCGACTGAACGAGAGTCTCATCATCAGGCACCGGGTCCGCTCAGACGAGGCGGGGCTTCTCCCTGATAACCGGAGCACGGGCACCAAGGTGGCCCTGCCCTTCGAGCGGACAGACCTGAAGATCGGCGGGCGCTCCTTCCTGGTGGGCCAGAGGGGTTGGCGTGACGCCGTTGAGGATATCGGCGGGGCCTACCGCAACCCGGAGCGCGACATCCTGGTTTTGCTGTCGCTCAATGAGCTGCCTTCCCTCGACCCCTTCCTGGTGCGGGAGCAGCTGAAGCGGCGTGGCCTGAACATCGCCTCCTGCTATTTCACGATCTCAGAAGCCGACATCGCGCGGATGCAGAGCTTTGTTGGCAGCCAGGTGGAGGTCCTGCTCGACATCACCCAGCGCAACAGGTTCGACGGATCCAGCTGGTCGAACCGGATGATCCGGTCCCTTCTTGCGCCGAAGCCCGGCGATTCAATCCATCCGATCCGGCTTGCCCTGCGCCTGGATCCTGAGGACTTCGAGGAAGGCGTCTTCGCCTGGAAGGGCTTCCTCTACTACCAGTGGGTCCTCAGCGAACTGCGGCCCCAACTCGGGCCGTTCCTTCGTGAAATCCTGACCATGCGCACCTACGGGGTCCGCGACCGCCAGCTGAGCCGGCTCCTGGACGGGTCCAGGCGCCGGCTGGTGGATCGGGTCAACGAAGTGATGGAGGAGGTGATCGGTGCGATCCAGGTCTACGAAGCCGCCTTCAGCGACCTGACCCGGAACGGAAAGCCCCTCGCCTTCGCAAACTTCCTTCGCAAGACGCCAGATATGTTCATCCTTCTGGGCGAGAGGATCGGCGCCCTTTCGCATGTGGCGAGCTACTGGAGGTTCCGTTTCAAGGAGGGGTCCGACGAACCCATTCTCATGGATGAACTATTTGAGATTGTCCGCGACTTCGAATACACGCTGGGTGGAGATAACTGATCCATGATGCGCGTCGTTCCAGGCTGGCTTGATCGGTTCCCTAGGCCTCAAAAAAGCCGTTTCGCTGTCCTCCGCCCTTGTTCGGCGGTCCATGTGTTTGGGGAAGGTTGAAGTCATGCGGCAGGCGTCCACCGATAGATCGGTGCGTAACCTAGGGGCGCTGCAGAGGACAGCCTCGACCAGCCGGGTGCTCAACCTTGTGGCGATCGCGAACTCGCACAAGGGCGAGCCCGACTACCATACAAAGCCCTTCTTCACGACGCCGATCCTGAACGAGTGCATCGTCCTGAAGCACCGCATCCGGGCAGATGAGCGCTACGTCTTCGATGACGAGAGGCAGAACTCCACCAAGATCATCCTGCCCTTTGAGCGCGGCGACCTGCGCATGGGGGGACGCTCCTTCTTCGTGGGCCAGAGGGGGTGGCGCAACATTGTCCGCGAAGCCGGGGGCGAGGCGCTGAACATCGAACGCGACATCCGCGTCATGAGCGCTGTCGACGAGGTTCCATCCCTCGATCCCTTCCTGCTCCGGGAACACCTCAACCGGCGCGGGATCCAGATCGCCTCCTGCTACTTCGCCATATCCGAGGCTGACCTTGGACGGATGCAGGATTTTGTGTCGATGGAGATCAATAACTTGATCCGCCTGACCTACGCCACTGCCGGTGAGGGATCGAGCTACTCAAGCAAGCTTGTCCAGGTTCTGCTTTCAACCGAGATCAACGAGCACTTGGAACCGCTTCGAATCGCCCTTCGACTTGAAGGCGAGGACCATATGGAAGGTTTTTTCAGCTGGAAGGGATTTCTTTACTATAAGTGGGTCCTGAATGACCTCTGGCCGCAGCTTGTCGACGTTCTGCAGGAGATGCCGCAGGTCCGGGTCACCGGTCACAAGGATGCCGACCTGATGGCCTATGTCGACCGGACCCGGCGACGACTGGTGGAAACGGTCGACGCCAAACGGCGGGAAGTCACCGAAGCATTGGACGTCTATGACCGCGCCTTCGCGGACCTGACCAAGAACGGCAAGCCCCTCGCCTTCCGGAACTTCCTTCTGCGGGCCCCGAAAATGTTCCTGATGCTGGGCGAGCGCATCGGCGTGATCTCGCACATCACCAGTTTCTGGCGCTACCGGTTTCCGGACGCCCGTTCACTTGCGGCGCCCATCGACGAAGTTCTCGATATCCTCAAGGACTTCGAGCAGAATATCACAACGGTCGAAGAATAAGGCGCACGCTCCATGAGCTGGCTCGCAGGCGTCCTGACCCAGAGTGTCGGCGTCCTTGTGGGGCTCGGCATCGCCCTGGTCCTGCTGGTGCTGCTTGTCTATGACCTGACCCAGCAGAAGCATTCGGTCCTTCGGAACTTCCCGGTGATCGGGCACCTCCGCTATTGGCTGGAGCAGCTGGGCGAGTATTTCCGCCAGTACTTCTTCGCCAGCGACCGCGAAGAAATGCCCTTCAACAGGGCGACGCGGGCCTGGGTCTACCGGGAGGCGAAGAACGAAGGGGGCGCGGTCGGCTTCGGGTCGACAAATGATCGCCGCGAGCCGGGGACCCTTTTGTTCGTGAACCATCCCTTCCCGGTTCTGGAGGAAGACAGGCTGCCCACCCCGCCGCTCCTGATCGGCGAAGGGGCATGCGAAAACGCCTTCCTGGCCCGTTCCGTGGTGAACATCTCGGGCATGAGTTTCGGGGCGATCTCCAGGCCTGCAGTCCAGGCCCTTTCCAGAGGCGCGGGGCTGGCCGGATGCTGGATGGACACCGGAGAGGGGGGCCTTTCACCCTATCACCTCGAAGGAGGCTGCGACCTGATCATGCAGATCGGGACAGCCAGATACGGTGTCCGCAACCCCGACGGGTCGTTCTCGCCTGAAAGGGCGCGGGAGATCGCACGCTCGGTGAAGGCCTTCGAGATCAAGCTCAGCCAAGGGGCAAAGCCTGGGAAGGGCGGCGTCCTCCCCGGAGCGAAGGTGACGCCAGAGATCGCCAGGATCCGGGGCATACCTGCGGGTGAGGATTCCATCAGCCCCAATCGACATCCGGATATCGCCGATATTGACCAGCTCCTCGACCGGGTGTGCAGCCTGCGGGACCTGACCGGACGGCCAGTCGGCGTGAAGACCGCCCTCGGCGACGAAAGCTTCATGACCGAGTTGTGCGAGGCCGTCCTGCGGAGAGGCGCCCAGGATGCACCGGACTTCCTCACGATCGATGGCGGCGAAGGCGGGACCGGGGCCGCGCCCCAGACTCTCATGGACCACATGAGCCTTCCCATTGCAGAGGCCCTGCCGATGGCCATTGACGCCCTTCGCGGCGCCGGCCTGAAGGACCGGGTGCGGGTCATCGCATCAGGAAAGCTGGTCACCCCCGCCCGGGCGGCCTGGGCCCTCTGCACCGGTGCGGACTTCGTTCATTCGGCCCGGGGGTTCATGTTCGCCATTGGCTGCATTCAGGCGATGCGTTGCCACACCAATACCTGCCCCACCGGCGTGGCGACCCACAACCGCCGCCTCCAGAGAGGTCTGGTAGTCGAAGACAAGGCCATACGGGTCCTGAACTACGTGCAAAGCCTCAATCGGGAGATCGACATGATCGCCCACTCCTGTGGGTGCCGGCATGCCCTTGAACTGGGGCGACAGCATGTGCGGATCGTCGAGACGGCAGGACGCAGCATTCCTCTCAATGTCCTTCACCCAGGAGCCTGAACCATGCTGACGGAAGTCGACCGACTGCTCGTGGCCACTCCCGACTCAGAGGCCGCAGGCGCCGCATGGCGACGCATCCTCGGGGCGGAGGAGGTCCTGAGGGCGCGGGCTCCCGCCCTCGGGGCGGTCCGGCGGGTCTTCCGGGTCGGCCGGTCCGACATCGAGTTCCTGGAGCCGGACGGTGCGGGGCCGATTGCAGACGCCCTTTCCCGCCGCGGTCGGGGGCATGTCTGGGCGGCAGGGGCCGCCTCTCCGGATCCCGGCGCCGTGGCGCAGACGGCCGAGGCGTCAGGCGCGGAGGTGGAGGCCGACGGTGGTCGACGCTTCATCACCCTTGAGATCGAGGGGGCGCCGATCCGCTTCGTGATCTCACCCGAAGAGGAGAGAGCGCCAGCCGGTCGGCTGGACTTCCTCTACGAAGCCACGGTCCTTGCAGCTGACCAGGAAGGCGCCGTGACCAAGATCAGGGACGCCTTCGGTCTGGATGAGACCGTCTTCACGACCATCACCTCGGAGATGTTTGGATACACCGGGGTCCTGACCCTTTTCCGGGCTGGCCAGCTTCACCGGTTCGAGGTGATCACGCCCATCGACCGGGACAAGACCATGGGGCGCTATCATTCCCGCGAAGGCGCCTGCTTCTACATGGGCTTCGCCGAAGCCTCCGACCTGAAGGGCGTCGAAGAGCAGATCGCCCCTGGCGGGGTGACGATCGACCGGCCCGAGGGGCGCAGGGACGACCAGTCACCGGACCAGATCTGGATCCACCCTCCGACCCTTGGCGGGGTCATGCTGGGGGTTTCCCGTCCAACCATGGCCTGGATGTGGTCGGGTCACCCGGAGCGCGTGACGCCCCTCTGAATGACCGGCGGCCGAGTTGACTTCCTCGGCGTCCGCGCCGCTGAATAGCGAAAAGCGCTGAGCGGGAGGACGAGATGACCGACTGGAGGATCGCCGAAGTCTGGGAGGCCATCGCCGGCAAGACCCCTGACCGTCCCGCCCTGGTCCAGGGTGATCGGGTCATCACCTGGGGGCGGTTCGACGCACGGGCAGACGCCCTGGCGGCGCTTCTGGCGGCGGGAGGGGTGAGCGCCGAGGCCAAGGTCGCCGCCTACCTCTTCAACGGGCCCGAGTACCTCGAGGTCTACTTTGCGGCCTTCAAGGCGGGCCTTGCCCCGATCAACACCAACTATCGTTATGGCGGCGAGGAACTCGTCTACCTGTTCGACAATGCTGACGCTGAGGTCCTGGT
This sequence comes from Caulobacteraceae bacterium, assembly GCA_947456005.1. Lineage (GTDB taxonomy): Bacteria > Pseudomonadota > Alphaproteobacteria > Caulobacterales > Caulobacteraceae > Phenylobacterium. The sequence continues at coordinate 11,859 of CANGRP010000007.1, read as the reverse complement.
CTTCCACGCCGGGTTTACCGAGACCCTGGAGGCGATCCGGCCACGCCTGTCCAAGGTCAAGCTGTGGATCGCCGTCGCCGAACCCGGGCATCCTGCGCCCGCCTGGGCGGTGGATTATGAGGCCGCGGTTTCAGCCCCGCCAGAAGCGCGTCCAGCCAAGGCGCCATGGGGCCGCTCCGGAGACAATCTTCTATTGCTCTACACGGGCGGCACGACCGGCATGCCCAAGGGCGTCATGTGGCGGCAGGACGATCTGTTCAATGTTCTTGGCGCCGGTGGCCAGGCGGCGCGTGGCGTGGAGCCGATCGAGAGCGTCCAGGGGGCGGCGGACCGGCTAGACCCTGAGGGTCCCCGCCCTCCGGTGACCCTCGTCTGCTGTCCGCTCATGCATGGGACAGGTCAGTTCTCCGCCTTCATCACGCTGAATCAGGGCGGCGCGGTGGCGACCCTGCCCTCGCGCGGGTTCAACGCAGTGGAACTCTGGAACGAGGTGGAGCGATTGCAGGCGGACGGCGTGGTCATCGTCGGCTTGGCCTTCTCGACACCCATGCTGGAAGCCCTTGAGGCGGAACCGGGTCGATGGGACCTCTCCAGCGTCCGGTCCATCAGCTCCTCGGGGTCCATGTGGAGCCAGGAGAACAAGCGGGGCCTGCTGGAGCACTGTACGAACGCCACGATCTTTGACTCCTTTGGCTCCTCGGAAGCGGTTGGCCTGGGCGCCTCCGCATCGACCCCGGGGGCCGAGGCGGCCACCGCGGCCTTCGTCCTGGGGCCGACCTGTGCGGTCTTCACTGAGGATGGTCGCCGGGTTACGCCCGGGTCCGGTGAACGCGGCCTGGTGGCGGTAAGCGGCTTCCTGCCGATGGGTTACTACAAGGACCCCGAGAAAAGCGCCAAAACCTTCCTGACCTTCGAGGGCCAGCGCTGGTCGGTTCCGGGCGACTGGGCCGAGGTCAACGAGGATGGGACGCTCAAACTGCTGGGACGCGGCTCACAGTGCATCAACACCGGCGGAGAGAAGGTCTTCCCCGAGGAGGTCGAGGAGGCTCTGAAGACTCATCCGCACGTCCGGGACGCCGTTGTGGTGGGGGTTCCCGACGCCCGGTTTGGCGAACGGATCTGCGCGGTCGTCGAGCCGGACGGCGCCCGTGAACTGGAACTGGCTGATCTCTCCGCCCATGTCCGCGGACGTCTCGCCGCCTACAAGGCGCCGCGGGAACTCGTGGTGGTGGACAGCATAGGCCGGGCTCCGAATGGCAAGGTGGACTACAAAGCCTCACGCACCAGGGCCCTGAAGGACCTTGGCCTCGAAGATTGAGCCCCGACTCTATCGATCGAGTTTGGCGACCATCGCGTTGAGGCTGTCGAGGATCTGCTGACTGCCGGCAGCATCCAGCCCGGTGCGATGCAGGAGCTTCATCGAGGCGATATGAACCTGGATAGCCTGCGGATTGCGCCTGCCCGTCTCGCCCGCCTGGTCGATCAACTCGCAAAGGGAACGCGCCACCTCCGCCAGCGCGGGGTAGGGCATGACAGCACAGAGCGTCACAACGTCCGAGGCCAGCCGATACATTTCCTCAGCATCTCCCTTCGGGTCGGCGAAGAGCGCTTCGATGCGCGCGATACACACGTCGATCTGGTCGAGGCACACCTCGGTCTGGCTGGCGATGACAGCCTGCCCGCGCTTGAGAGCCTCGCTGACATGGATGCCACCAGGCTCCTTGATCATGCTCGAAAGACGGGTCTTGACCCGGAACTTGCGGACTTCGCTCACGCCATGGTCTCCTGGGATGTCGCCTCGGTGGCGGAGTCTTCTGGGGTCTCGGCTGCTTCGGCGGCCTCTATGTCCTCCCTTCTGCGCCCGGTCCCGAACTCGGCGGGCGGGCCGGACTTCCGGAAGCGGCGATCGGGACCAATGAAGGTCTCAGTCTCGATAAACATGCGGGTCGACTGGGCGACCCAGATGATGCGTTCCAGGATGATCTTGGGCGTCAAGGGCTTGGCGACGATGAAGTTAGCTCCGCAGTCCCGGGCCTTGGTCACCTGGCTCCGGCGGGTGTGGGCGGTCACGACGATGGCCGGAGTGAGCCGGGTCTGCTCCTCCGGGGAGCGGCGCAGCCAGCGGATGAACTCGTAGCCGTCCACGCCCGGCATCTGTGCGTCTGTCAGGATGAGGTCAAAGACGGCGTCGGCGCAGGCCTCCTTGGCCTCTTCGACGCTTGTTGCCCGCTGGAACTTCCGCATGCCGAACCCGTCGAGGACCCCGCAAAGCAGTTCCACGGATTGCATATTGTAGTCGACAACCAGGACACTGGCGCTGGAAAGGTTGATCCGGGCGGATCCGTTCATGGGCAAGTCTCCGTCGACCTCTTGGGCGGCGACCAGGGGGAATGATGACGAGCGCGCGTAACTGGTTGGTTCTGTATCAAGGTTTCCCGGACGTTAGCCATATCGCACATATCTGAGACACGCTAACCGGGTTAGCTGTACCTGTCCCCCTTTGCGGAAGACCCAGCATGCGCTCCATCCTCTGGCTGTGCCTCTCTCTCCTGCTCCTGGGGCCCGCCGCCGCCCTGGCCTCACCGGAGGCTGAGGTCGCCCGGCTATCGTCGGATCGGCGGTTCACAACGGCGCTGAAGGTCCTAGCGGCCGAACACGAACGCACTGTCCGCGACATTATCAGACTGACACAAATCCCAGCGCCGCCGTTCGGAGAGACCGAAAGGGCGAACGCCGTCCGGACCGACTTCGAGGCCCTCGGGCTCAAGAATGTCATGATCGACACCGAAGGCAATGTCACCGGTGTACGCCCGGGCCGACGCACGGAGGGAAAGGGGCCCTTCGTCATGGTCGCGGCCCATCTAGATACTGTCTTCCCCGCCGGGACCGACGTGACGGTGCGGCGTGAAGGCTGGCGGCTGTCGGCGCCAGGGGTGGGTGACAACACCCGCTCCGTCGCGACCCTTCTGGCCTGGATCCGGGCCATGGACGCCGCCGGCTTGAGGACGGAGACCGACCTCCTTTTTGTCGGGAATGTGGGTGAGGAGGGCCTCGGCGATCTGCGGGGCATGAAGCACCTCTTCCTGAAGGGGCCCTATGCGGGTCGGATCGCCGCCTTCTTCTCGGTGGATGGATCTGATCCCACCGGGATGGTGACCCGAGGGGTCGGCTCCAAGAGGTACCGGGTCACCTTCACCGGCCCGGGCGGACACAGCTATGGCGCCTTTGGCATCGTGAACCCGATGGCCGCGATGGCGGACACCGTAGGCAGCCTCTATGCCCTGTCCCCCCCGTCCGACCCCAAGACCACCTATTCCGCCAGCGTTGTCGGCGGCGGGACCTCCGTGAACTCCATCCCCGCCTCGGTCTTCCTCGAGGTCGACCTGAGATCCGAGGCGCCAGAGGCGCTCGCCGAGCTCGACCGGAACTTCAGGAGGGCCGTCGAGAGGGCCGTGGCGAAGGAAAACTCCGCCCGCTCCACATCCTATGGGGCGATCCAGGCCGACCTTGGCGTGATCGGAGAAAGACCAGCAGGCCGGACATCACCTGACAGCCGGATCGTGCGGATCACACGCGCGGCCATCATCGACCGGGGCTTCTCGGCCGAGGAAGAAACGTCCTCGACGGACTCCAACATCCCCATGAGCCTGGGGATAGAGGCGGTGACCATAGGCGCCGGCGGGCGTGGCGGCCGGGCGCATGCGCCCGACGAATGGATCGACGTCGAGCCTGTCGAGATGGTCCGTGGGATGTCTGCAGGCCTGCTGGCGGTCCTCGCTCAGGCAGGCGTCCGCTGACCCTCAGAGCCCCAGAACCAGTCTCGCCATGATGTCGCGCTGGATCTCGTTAGACCCGCCGTAGATCGATCCCGCACGGTTATTGAGATAACGGGCCATGCTCGTGAGACCATGCTCGGGACCCACGAAGTCCTGCCCGGCGTCAGGAGCCCTCGCGGTCATCTGGTCGACGGCGGCGTAGGCTGCGATCCCCTCGATCGCGAGTTCATCCAGCTTCTGCATGGTCTCCGTACCCTGGGTCTTCAGCATGGAGGATGCGGGTCCGGGGTTTCGGCCGGAGGCGAGCTCGGCCAGGACGCGACGCTCTGTCATCTCCACAGCGTCGAGGATGACCCCCACGGCCGCCAGACGTGACCGGAACCCGGGGTCATCGATCAGGGCGCCGCCATCATCGCTGCGTTCCGCCCGCGCTAACGCCCGGAGACGCTCATAGCTGACCTTGAGCCCAGCTGCAGACCCCCCGCCGCGCTCGAACTCCAGGAGATACTTGGCGACGGTCCATCCCTGGTTCTCGTCCCCAACCCGGCCCGAAACCGGGACCCGGACGTTATCGAAGTAGACCTGGTTGACCTCATGCTCCCCCGCCAGGGTGATGATCGGACGGACCGTGACTCCGGGAGTCTGCATGTCGAGCAGAACGAAGGTGATCCCCGCCTGCGCCTTGCCATCCGTCCGGGTCCGCACGAGGCAGAACATCCGGTTGGCCCAATGGGCATGGGTGGTCCAGATCTTGGTCCCATTCAGGACGTAGCTATCGCCTTCGCGTTCTGCGCGGAGCTGGAGGGCGGCGAGGTCGGAGCCTGCGCCCGGCTCTGAATATCCCTGGCACCAGTAGTCTTCTCCCGAGAGAATCCGGGGCAGGTAGTGGGCCTTCTGATCCTCGGTTCCGTAACCCATGATGACAGGGCCGACCATCTTCAGCCCCATGGGCGCCAGGCTGGGGGCTCCGGCTCGGGCGCACTCCGCGGCAAAGATGTATCGCTGCATCTCGCTCCAGCCCGGACCGCCATAGCGCTCCGGCCAGGCCGGGGCGACCCACCCCCTGCCGTGCAGGATCTTCTGCCATGCTAGGCTATAGGTCTTGTCCATGAAGACGCTGGTGGCCCGCCGCCCAGCCCGCCTGAGCTCATCCGTGAGATTCGCGTCGAGGAAGGTGCGGACCTCGTCGCGGAAGGCCAGATCCTCAGCAGACAGGTCCAGGTGCATCACGCTTCCTCCAGATGAGCGGCAGATCGTCGGCCGGCGGCCCCTGGGGAAATCAAGCCCGCAAACCCCCTAGACCGCTCGCTGCAGCTCCTGTTTGACCCTCTCGGCCAAGGTCTTGATATCTATGGGCTTGGCCAGGAAGGAAACGTTCGCCTCACCCTCCAGAAGGTTGGAGAACTCGGCCTCGGCATAGCCTGAGATGAACATGACGGGGGCGCCGGCCAGGTAGTCGCGCGCCGCACGCAAGAGCTCCGGCCCCTGCATCCCGGGCATGACGACATCGGAGATCATGAGGTCGATCTCCCCGGCATGCGCTTCCGCAAGGTCGAGGGCCTCCTCGCCGCTAGCGGCCTCGATCACCTCATAGCCCCGTGCGCGCAGGAGCTTGGCGGCCACGCTACGGACAGCGTCCTCGTCCTCGACAAACAGGATACGGCCCGCACCAGACAGATCCCTGGCGGCTGGCCGGGCGGGCCTTGGCGGCGCCGGGGCCGCCATCGCCGGCACGTGGACCGGCAGGAAGATCCGGAAGGCCGCGCCCTGGGCCGGACGAGAGTCCACGGAAATCCAGCCATCGGACTGCTTCACGATGCCGTACACGGTCGCAAGGCCGAGGCCTGTCCCCTCCCCCACAGGCTTGGTGGTGAAGAAGGGATCAAAGATCTTGTCGAGGACATCAGCCGGAATGCCCGCGCCATCATCGGACACCTCGATCATGGCCTGCTCCCCCTGCGGATCGGGATATCCCAGCGCCTGGGCCTCCGCCGCACTGACCCGGGCGGCCCGGATGCGCACGGTGGAGCCGCCATGGGAGCGAATTGCATCCCGGGCGTTGACGACCAGGTTCATCACGGCCGTCTCAAGCTGACCCCTGTCCGCGCGGACGATCGGGAGGTTGCGGCCGTATTCCGTGACCAGGGCGATATCCTCGGGCAGGACGCGCCGCAGCAGTACCTCGAACTCCGAGATCAGCTCACCGAGATCAAGGCTCTCCCTCTGGACCGTCTGCTTGCGGGAGAAGGCGAGAAGCTTGCGAACAAGCTCAGCCGCGCGGGTCGAGGTCTGGCGGATCTGGTTCAGCCCTTCGTAGGAGGGATCGCCCACAGGGTGTCGCTGGGCCAGTTCGTCCAGCTGCATGAAGATCGCCATGAGAAGGTTGTTGAAGTCGTGGGCCACGCCACCGGCCAACTGACCGATAGCCTGCATCTTCTGGCTCTGCGAAAGCTGAAGCTCGATCTGCTTCTGCTCTGAGACGTCGACAAGAAAGGCCACCCAGCGGTCGCCCGAGGGCGAAAGGTACAGGTGGACGATCCGGGCAAGATCCCCGGAGAGCCGCATCTCAACCGCCTCCAGGTGAGAGCGTCCGCTCTCGAGCCGTTGGCGCGCCTCAACGAGTGAGGCGGCGTCGAAGAGGTCGCCGAAAGCGCCTCCAAGGTCCTGCGTCGCCGTGATCGCCGAGAGGGTGGGATTGGCCTCGATCACCGGCGCCCTGAAAGGGTCCCCGCCTCCGAGCAGGGCCGCGCCAAAGGGAGCCGCAGCGGCGAAAGCGTCGAGGGTGTCCGGCGTCGGCCCTGCCGAGGCCTGCGGGCGCGACCTTCTGGAGCGGACATCCGTTTCCGGGTCAGGCATTGGCGCTGCGGCCTGGAGCAACCGGACCAGAAAGCGCTGGGCGCCGGCGGTGCTGATGATGGTGGGGCGTTCAAGGCCCCCGACATGAAGACTGGCCCGGCCGATTCCTCCGCGCCGCGCCTCCGTCAGCGCCTCAAATAGCCCCGGAGCTGAGGCGGAGGTCCTCGGCAGGCGGTGGGCCTGCCCCATGAGACTCCGCCAGGCTGGATTGGAGAATCGGATCCGGCCATCAACCGCAACGATGGCGGCGGGCTCCTCGAGGGCTGAGAGAAACGGCTCCTCTCCCGTGTCCGTCGATGACGGCGAACGCCGGGCGCTCCTGAAGACAAGGAAGCCCAGGGCGATGAATCCTGTCAGACCGGCGAAGAGCAGTCCCCCGGCGGCGGTATCCGGCCCTGACCTCAGCACCGTCCAGGCGGCCAGGGCGACGACCGTGGCGAAGAGGCCGAGGACCAGAAGGTCCAACCCGTCGATTCCAGACGCCTGCCGTGAACGGTCGCTCATGCTTGCGCCTCCTGTGCCTTGGTCGAGTCCGCCTGAACCCCCTCGAAGGAGCCTCCGGAAGGGTTTCGGAACCATTGAAGTGGGGGGCTCAGCCTCACCGCGCGGCAGAGAACCTCCGCCGCCCCGCGAGAACGAAGCCGATCACCTTCGCCACCGCCTCATACTGTGCGATCGGAATCTGTTCGTCGATCTCGACAGCCGCATAGAGCGCGCGCGCCAGGGGCGGGTCCTCGACTACCGGGACGCCGGCCTCCTCTGCGACAGCGCGGATTCTCAGGGCCAGGGCGTCGAGGCCCTTGGCCACGCAGGTCGGGGCCGCAGCGTCCCCTTCCTCGTAGGAGAGGGCCACGGCGTAGTGAGTCGGGTTCATCACCACCACGGTGGCGTTGGGGACCGACGCCATCATCATTTGCCGCGACCGCTGCATCCGGAGGGCCCGCTGCCGGGCCTTGATGTGCGGATCGCCATCGGTCTGCTTGAACTCTTCCTTGACCTCTTCCCGGGTCATCCGCTGGCGCACCATGAACCTTTGCCTCTGGATCAGCCAGTCGAGGGCGGCGATCGCCGCCAGGAAGCAGCACACCATCAGCACAAGATCTTTGAGAATGTCGAACGTCATTGGCATCAGGGCGACAACATCGACAGAGGGCAGTTGCCGGAGTTCGTTCCAATGGGGGCGCAGGACGAAGAATGCGATCACTCCGACAGCGCACAGCTTCAACAGGGACTTTACGAACTGGATGAGGGCGTCGACGCCGAAGAGCCGCTGGAACCCCTGGATGGGCGAAAGCTTGGAGGGCTTGAACTCGAGGAGTGACGGCGACCACATCAGGCCTGTCTGAAGCACATGCCCAAGGATGCCGGCGACCATGGCGGCGCCGGCGACGATGAGCAGAAGGGGGAGCATGGCGCCACCCAGCTCCCACCCGAGGACTGTGGCGCCTGCCGGCGAAAGATCCATGCCGTCAGGGTTCTGGATGAACGGCGTCAGGTCTACCAGCAACTGCCGGCTGAGCATTCCCCCCGCGAAGGCGAGGACGCCCGCGACAGCCGCGAAAGCCGCCAGCTGGGGCAGGTCAGTGGTCTTGGGGACGTCGCCCTTCTCGCGGGCCTGTTCAAGTTTTCGGCCTGTGGGTTCTTCTGTTTTTGACGCGGAGTCGTTGTCCTCAGCCACCGCTGACCCCTGCGAAACTCTTCAGGAGGCCGCCGTAACCATTCACCCAGACCATGCCGATCATGCCAAGGCTGAGGGACAGAAGGGCGAGGGAGAGGAGGACCATCAGCGGCGAGGCCACGAAGAAAACCTGGAACTGCGGCATGATCCGCGCCGCAAAACCGAGGGCGACGTTGAAGACAAGCGCCAGGACCAGGATAGGCGCACTGAGCTGGAGGCCGATCCGGAAAGCTTCGGAGAGGGTCCGGATCGCCAGCTGGCCAGAGTCACTGACCGAAGCCGACGCACCCCATGGGAAGATATTGTAGGAGTTCACCATCGCCCCGAGGAAGAGGTGATGCAGGTTGGTGGTGAAGATCAGGATCAGTCCGATGAGACCGAGGAAGGTGCCGACGGTCGTGGAGGACTCGATGATTCCCGGTGCTGAGGTCTGCGCAAAGGACAGGGTCGACTGGATGGAGATGATCTCTCCCGCCACAGAGAGCGACGCCATGAAGATTCTCATCACCGCCCCCATCATCAACCCGATGAAGATCTCGCGGACGACATGCAGGGCCATTTCCGCCAGTTCGGCGGGTGGAGCCGGCAGGACCGGCATGACCACCGGCGTCAGGGTGAAGGTCAGGAGCAGGGCAAAGGATAGCCGGACCCGCACGGGGACGGCTTCGTCTCCGATCGCAGGCATGGTCATGACCATGGCGGCGATGCGAGTGAACACCATGGCCCCGGCGTAGACCTGCTGGACGGACGCGTAGGGCTCCACGGCGGCTACATCGCTGAGATGCGTGCGGCGATCTGGGTCATGAACCCTGCCATGAGGGCGCCCATGATCGGCAGGAAGACAAGTATGGAGACGAAGACCGCCACGATCTTGGGCGCGAAGACGAGGGTCGCCTCCTGAATCTGGGTCAGGGCCTGGAAGAGCCCGATCACCACGCCGACCACGAGGCCCACAATCAGCATGGGAGCCGATAGCTGAATCGTCAGCCAGAGGGCGTTGCGACCGATATCGAGAACTTCCGCGCCGTTCATGGCGTCACTCCCTGCAGCCTCTGACCGGGGTCAGATCGGCATCTGCATGATTTCTTTGTAGGCGCTGATGACCTGATCCCGGACGGCGAGGACCGCATCCAGGCTGGTCTCCGCGGCCGAGACCGCAGTGGCGACATCGATGAGCTGGGCCTTACCCTGAGCATGGGAGACGATCTGCTGCTCGGCGGCCTTCGAGGCTCCTACAGCATTGTCCACCACGGTCTTGACCATGGCGCTGAAGTCAGCGCCACCTGCGGCGGCGGCCCCTTCGGAGCCCATACCGCCAACCCCCTTCTGGGCTGCCGCATAGGCCTTGGCGACACTGAGAGCGGTGATCATTCAGCTTCTCCCGTCTATTTCCGGATGAGATCCAGAGCCCGGAGCTCCATCGCCCGCGCGGTCTCGATGACCGTGAGATTGGCTTCGTAGGCGCGCTGCGCCGCCTTCATGTCCAGGGACTCGATCAGCGTATTGACGTTGGGCAGCTTCACGTAACCCTCAGCGTCCGCAGACGGGTGGCCCGGGTCGTACTCGGTCTTGAAATCACTCTGGTCCGGGGTCACCCGGACCATCTTGACCCCCTGCCCGGCATCGGTGCGCAAGGGCTCGAACACCGGCACCTGGCGCCGATAAGGGTCACCGCCAGGGGTCCGGGACGTCGAGTTCGCATTGGCGATATTCTCGGCGATGATCCGCATGCGCGCCTGTTCGGCGCGCAAGGCTGTCGCGGCGATCGCCTGGGCCGCATTGGAGGGGGGGCGGACGTCAGCCATTCAGGGTGTCCTATTTGCCGGGGCCGCGCGAGGCGGTGCGGATCATGGTCATGGACTTCTGGTAGAAGCCGATGGCCGCCTCGTAGTTCATGCGGGAATCCGCCATCCGGAGCATCTCTTCCTCAAGCGAAACCTGGTTACCGTCTAGGGTGGTCTCAAAGCCCGGACGCCGCTCAGGCCGCAGCCCCCTGGCCGCCGCTATGGACTCCGGATCCTGGGGTCTCTGGTGAGCCGGATGGGTCACGTCCATCACCGTCACACGCTCGCTTCCCCGGGACCCGGACGAGCCAGAGCCGGCGCCCGGAATCCTGAACCGAAACGGCGCGAGGTCCCTTGGGCGGTAGCCGGGCGTGCTCACGTTGGCGATGTTCTCCGCCCCGAGCCGTTGCCGCTCGGAGAAGTAGGTCATCCGGCCGCGGAGCATGGCGAGAAGCGGGATGGAGGTGATGTCCATGTCCCTCGTGGTAAATAAACAGGGTTAATCGCTCGTTAACGTCCTCAGGGCAGGTTGAGCGCCATGGACTTGATCACGCTCGCACGGGCGACCTTCGCCCTCCTGTTCACCCTGGGCCTCATTGGCATCGCAGCGGTGCTGCTGCGCCGGTATGGCCCCGGTGGAGCCTTCAGACTCCCGACGGGAAGCCGGGAGCGGCGGATGAAGGTTGTCGAGACTCTGATCCTTGATCCGGCCCGCCGCCTTGTCCTCGTGGAGTGTGACGGTGAGTCTCGCCTCCTGATGTTGGGCGATGGCCGCGAGCTGGCCCCTCCGTCACAACGTTCGGAACTGAATTGATGGCTGTCTCGGAGACCACGCGGGGCAAGTTCTCTCCCCTCGTTGCAGACCTTCGCCAGGCGGCGAAGCTGGCGCTTCTGGCGGGCGCCTTCGGAATGCTCCTTCCCGCGGTGGCCCTCGCCCAGGCGGTGAACATCGACCTGGGAACCGGGGCGGGCCTCACCCAGAGGGTCGTCCAGCTGATCGGTCTGCTGACCGTCCTTTCCCTGGCGCCTTCCATCGTGATCATGACCACCTCCTTCGTCCGGATGGTGGTGGTCCTCTCCCTGCTCCGCACCGCCCTGGGGGTCCAGCAGACCCCCCCGAACGCCGTCCTTGTGAGTCTGGCCCTCTTCATGACCGCCATCGTCATGACGCCCACCTTCCAGCAGTCCTATGACCTCGGGATTCGGCCCCTGATGAACGAGCAGATGGACCTCCCCGCCGCTTTCGATGCCGCCAGCGGGCCAGTGAAGACCTTCATGCTGAGCCAGGTGGATCGTGATGATCTCGCCCTGTTCATCCGGCTGTCGAAGATCGAGCGTCCGGCCACGGCGCAGGACGTGCCCCTGCGGGTGGTGACTCCCGCCTTCATGATATCGGAGCTGAAACGGGCCTTTGAGATCGGATTCCTGCTGTTCGTCCCCTTCCTCGTGATCGACCTGGTCGTCGCCAGCGTGCTCATGAGCATGGGCATGATGATGCTGCCGCCCGTAGTGGTGTCCCTTCCCTTCAAGCTGATTTTCTTTGTCCTTGTCGACGGCTGGCGACTCGTCGCCGGAAGCCTTGTGGAAAGTTTCCAGAGGGCCTCAGGCGCATAGCTTCGGAAGCGCCTGCCATCTGGGGAGCAGCACAGGGCCCGGACCCGTGCCCAGAACTCGATGTGATCAGGCAGGTCTGGGAGGCGCAGCCGGGCGGGCCGGCGCGGGCGGGGTCGGCGGCGTCGCCGGCGCAGCAGCACTGGCTGGCCGG
>CANGRP010000006.1 GCA_947456005.1 Caulobacteraceae bacterium | reverse complement strand
GCGCCGGCCGCTATCGGCCCGAGACCTCCGCCACGCCCCACGCCTTCTTCTTCGCGCCAGCCCAGTTCGCAAAGCGCGACGTCGACTGGGGTCCGGGCGAGATCATGCGCCGCGCCCAGGCGGAGTTCGCCCGCATGTCCCTGGAGCTGAAGGGCGCGCTGGAAATCCGCCACGAACGTGGAGCGAATGCGGTTATCGCCGCCTGGCAGGGCCTCGTGGCGAACAGGATCGCGCCGAACGCGGCGGTCATGGCGTCGCTGAAATAGGCGTAGAAGGAATTGGAATTCCTGGCGGCTCGGCTATCTCTGGGCAGACATCCGGGGACTCCACCGCCGGGGAGGCGACGGCATGACCAAGCCCATGAAGATCGACTTCGTCTCTGACGTAGCCTGTCCCTGGTGCATCATTGGACTGGCCGGGCTCGAGGAAGCCCTGGCGCGTGTGGGCGACCTCGTCGAGGCGACGATCATCCTCCAGCCCTTCGAGCTCAATCCCGACATGCCGCCCGGGGGGCAGAACCTGACGGAACACGTGTTCCAGAAGTACGGCGCTACGCCGGAGCAGTCTGCGGCGAACCGGGAGCAGATCCGGGCCCGCGCCGCCGAGGTGGGCTTCACCATCGCCACCACCCCTGAAAGCCGGATCTACAACACCTTTGACGCCCACAGGCTGCTGCACTGGGCAGGGTTGATGGGGCGCCAGCTGCCCCTCAAGCACGCGCTGTTCGAGGCCTATTTCACCTGGGGTGAGAACCCCGGCGACCCCGAGGTCCTTGCGGCGGCGGCCGGGCGGGCGGGCCTCGATCCCGACGCCGCTCGCGAGATTCTGGCCTCGGGTCGCTTCGCCGAACATGTCCGGTCCCTGGAGCGTCAGTGGTACGAGGCGGGGATCAGTTCGGTCCCGACCCTGATCATCAACGACACGTATGTCATCTCCGGGGGCCACCCGGCGGACGCCTTTGAGCGCGCGCTCCGCACCCTCGCCGCCGAGGCCTAGCCCGACAGGAGGCCGCTCCGGGCCGGCCCCGGCTTGAGCCTGTCACGGCCCGCACCTATCCTCACCCTGACCCCGCCCGGACCCTGGCGGCGCCCGACTGGGAGATCCCGCATGACCATTGTCACCGGCACGGACGAGGCCATGCACCCGACCGGCGAGGACCGGGCCTGGAGCGAGAGCTATTACTTCAACTTCGTCGACCCGAAGACCGGGGTCGGCATGTTCACCCGCATGGGCTTCCGGCCCGGGAACGGCTGGGCCGACGCCCTTCACGCCGTCTACCTGGGCGGCAGCCGGGTGGCCTTCACCTACGGCCGGCGGGACATCGGCAAGGACCTCTCCGCCTACGACGGCGACCTCAAGGTCGGAAACCTGGCCCTGGCCTGTGAGGCCCCGTTCCGGCGCTGGACCGTCAGTTACGAGGGCCCGGCTCAGGACATCCCCGACGGGTCCATCCTGATGACCCGCGCCAAGCTCCGCCCCGAGGGGTGGCATACCCCGGCGCACCTCTCCATGCAGGTGGACGTAGAGGCCCTGACCAAGCCGCACTTCGCCGCGAAGGGCGCCCAAGGCCACTTCGAGCAGAGCCTGCGCGCGACGGGACGGCTTGCGATCGGCGGGGAGGAAATCGCCTTCGACGGCTTTGGCGTGCGCGACAAGTCCTGGGGCCCGCGCAACTGGAGCGGATCGTCCAGCGGGTCTTCAGGCGCCGCCTCTTCGGGGCCCGCCCTCTCCACAGCGGCTGCTCCCAACCCCTTCGTCTTCTGGTTCTCCATGAACTTCGGCGCCGGGACCTCCCTGGGAGGCTCCTGCTTCCGACGGTCCGACGGGACCATGCTGGGCTCCGGCTGGATCCAGGACGGGGAAGGGATGGATACCCTTGAGGACGTCCGTGTCGAGACCACCTTCCGGCCGGGCTCGATCCTGCACGAGACGGAGTCGATGGTCGCGCGTACGGGCAAGGGCCGCGAGGTCCGGATCGAGGGCCGGGTGATCAACATGTGCCCGACCAAGATCCCCTTCCCGGGGGGCGCCACCTTCGTCAATGAGGGCCTGGCGCGGTTCGCGATGGATGGCCGCGAAGGCTTCGGCATCGCCGAGTCCTGGCACAACGTGACGGAATAGGCCCGGGCCGCCGCGGCTCCTCAGGCGACCGGCAGAACCGGGTCCATGCTTTCCACGCTTCCGGTCCGCAACCGGATGTGCTGCAGTCCTCCGAAACACTGGGAGGACTTCATGCAGGAAATGACCGTCCGCGAGGACACTCCGCTGGCCGCCGATGCGGCCTGGGCCGTGATCGGCGACTTTTCGGGAATCCGGAAGTGGGCGACTCTGGTGGAGGCCGAGAGCACCGAGGTCACCCCTCAGGGCAAGGTACGCACCCTGACCATGCCCGGCGGCCGGACCGTGTCGGAACTGATGACCGACGAGGGGCCGCACCACTACACCTACACCCTCGATCGGCCCGACATGGAGGCCTACTTCTCCACCGTCTCGGTCGAGCCCGGTGACGGGGACTCCTGCGCCATCGCGCTGCGTGTCCGGTTCCAGCCCAAGGATCCTTCACAGCTCGAGGCGGCGACTGAGGCCATGGGGAAGTTCTGCCGCGGCAACCTCAAGGCGATGAAGCGAGCCCTGGGCCTGGCCTGAACCACGCCGTTCCGAGGAGATCCGACCATGCTGAACCGACTTGACGACTTTCCGATCCACCAGACCCCGGAGCCCATCGCCCACCCGGCGACCAGCGACCGTAACGTCTACGACCGCACCTGGTTCAACGCTTATGAGAAGGACGGCGGCTACTATTTCGGCGTCGGCATGGCGGTCTACCCCTTCCGGGGCATACTGGACGGCGCCTTCAGCGTCGTGGCGCCGGGTGGGCGGCAGTACTGCTTCTACGGCTCACGCCGGGCGCCCGCCGAGCGGACGGACATGTCCGTGGGCCCCTTCCGCCTCGAGGTTCTGGAGCCCATGCGGCGCACCCGCGTGGTTCTGGAGCCGAACGAGAGCGGCCTGTCCTGCGACCTCGTCTTCTCGGCCCGGACGGCCAGCCTCCAGGAGGCCCGCCAGACCCTCTGGTCCGGGACCCGCCGGGTGATGGACGCCACCCGCTTCGACCAGTTCGGCCGCTGGAGCGGCTGGGTGGAGACGCCCGAGGGCCGCATCGAGGTGGATGCGGAGGTCTGCCTCGGCACCAAGGACCGGTCCTGGGGGGTCCGGAACGTCGGCGAGCCGGAGACCGGCGGGGCGCCGCGCACAACGCTCCCCAGCGTCTTCTTCCTCTGGACACCCCTCTTCTGGGACGACCATATCTCACACGCCATCTTCTTCGATGACGCCCAGGGCCGGCCCCTGGTCCGCGAGGGCTTTACCGCGCCGCTCTATGACAGCGAGGCGGACATACCCGGGGTCGAGGACGGGCGGGACCACCGCATGGCCACGGCCCGGCACCGGGTCGACTACCATCCGGGCACGCGCCTGGCCCGCTATGCCGAGGTGGACCTCGTCGATCATGACGGGACGGTCCGCACCATCAGCATGGAGCCCATCCTGAAGTTCCAGATGAAGGGCCTGGGCTACACCCACCCCGAGTGGGGGCAGGGCATGTGGAAGGGGGAACTGGCCATCGGCCATGAGTCCTTCGATCCCCGCCAGCTCGATCCCCTGGCGCACTCGCATTTGCATACCCAGCAGGTGGTCCGCACCCGGGACAACGAGGGCCGGACGGGCATCGGCGTCCTGGAACAGCTCTGCATCGGTCCCTATGCCCCGGCGGGCTTCACCCAGTTGCTGGACGGGGCCAAGGGCTAGTCTTCAGGGGTCAACCGGGGTCAGCCGCCCTTCCGGGCGGCGAAGGCGGCGATACGCTCGCGCATGTCAGGGCCAACGCCTTCGCTGCGGTAGACTTCATGGGCCAAGCCCGCGGGCAGGGGCAGGCCGTCCGTCTGGTCCAGCAGGCGCTTGTTGGCGGCGTGGCTGAAGGACGAGTTCGCGGCGATCTCAGCCGTCCAGGCGTCCACGCCCTCCAGGAAGGTCGCCTCTGGCAGGCAGGCGTTGGCCAGGCCCATGGCCTCCGCCTCGCGGCCCGAATAGGTCCGGCAGGTGAACATCATTTCCCGGGCCTTGGCGGTCCCGACCCGTCGGGGCAGGCGCTGGCTCAGGCCCCAAACCGGCGTCAGGGCCCAGCGGGCATGGGTGTCGGCGAACTTCGCGTTTTCCGCCGCCAGGATGATGTCGCCCGCCAGGGCCAGCTCCAGGGCGCCGGTATAGCAGTGGCCATGCACCGCCGAGATCACCGGAACGGGCAGGGCGGCCAGCCGCTCGATGACCTTCGACTGGAAGTGGGGCTCGGGCAACCGTTCGCCTGCGGCGATGTCACCGAGGTCGTGGCCGGCCGAGAAACAGCGGCCCGCGCCCCGCAGGACGACAACGGCGATCCCGGCCGGGTCTGCGGCGATGTCCCGGACATGGCTGTCCAGGGCCTGGAAGACGGGGACGTTAAGCGAGTTCAGCTTGTCAGGTCGGTTCAGCACCAGGTGCACCGCCGCGCCGCGCATCTCGCGCAGGACCAGATCGGTCATATGTCGTCCTCCCTTTTGAGACCGAGGGAACGCAATCCTTCCTCCCGATGTCAACCAGGCGGCCGGCGCTGTCATCCAACCGTCATGGATCCTTTGTAATCGTCCCGTCGCCCGTTTCGGGATATCGTGCCCCCTGACCCAAGTTCCCGCTCAGGGGCGCCGCAGACAGGATCTCCCGTGAGAACCATCGCCATCGGTATCGGCGCTCTTCTCGCCACCCTGCTATCGGTACCGGACGTCGCCAGAAGCCAGGTTCTCGAGATCGGGGACGATGGCGCGGTGACGACCTACTCCGGGCCCATGGTCATCACGTCTGCAGGCGCGCAATCCATCGTCCAGGTCGTCCCGACCCAGGTCTCGCCAGCTCCGGCCGTCGTGGCCAGGCTGATCGCCGAGGCCGCCGCCCGACACGGGATCGACCCGGGTCTGGCCACAGCCGTCGCCTGGCAGGAATCCCGCTTCCAGCAGTCGGCCGTTTCTCCCAAGGGGGCCCGCGGGGTCATGCAGCTGATGCCCGCCACCGCCCGCGACCTGGGCGTTGACCCGGACGACCTCCACGGCAATATCGACGGGGGCGTGAGTTACCTGGCCCGCCAGCTTCGGCGATTTGGCGATGTGCGGCTCGCCCTTGCGGCCTACAACGCCGGACCTGAGGCCGTAATGCGTTACGGAGACGTGCCGCCGTTCGCGGAAACCCGCGCCTATGTCCAGGCGATCTTCTCGCGCCTCGGCGCCCCCCGTATCCTGTCCATCGGAGCTGAGTAGGACCATGACCCGCAAGACTCTCCCGCTCAGCGCTCTCGCCGCCCTCTTCGCCTCGCCCGCCCTGGCGCAGACCCAGGCCCAGGCGGATCCCGCCGGGTCCTCGCCGCTCATCGCCGCCCTCAGCTGGGTCCAGGGAACCCTCCTGGGAACAGTGGCCACCAGCGCAGCAGTGATCGCCATCGCCATCGTCGGCTTCCTGATGCTGTCAGGCCGGATGGAATGGCGCCGCGGGGTGATCGTCATTGTCGGCGCCTTCATCATCTTCGGCGCCGTCTCCATTGTTGCGGGCATCCGCAGCCTCGCCGGAGCCATGTAGGATGAGCCGGCTGGCCTCCGATCCGGTCTTCGCCGCCCTGACACGGCCGCAGATGATCGGCGGCGTCACCTACACCTACGCCATCCTCAACCTCATCGTGACCGGGGAGCTTTTCCTCATCACCAAGTCGTTCTGGGTCTTCGGCGTGGCGCTGGTGATCCACGCCATCGGCTATGCCGGGTCGGTCCGTGAGCCGCGCTTCTTCGACATCTGGATCACCCGGCTCCGGTCCTGCCCGCGGGTGCGGAACTTCAGCTTCTGGGGCGGGAACTCGTACACGCCGTGACAAGGGTCATCACCACACAGGCCGCCCGTCTCCTGGCGCCGCGGGAAGCCCCCATCGGCGACCGCCTGCCTTATGTACGGCATCTGGACGCCCAGACGGTGACGACCCGGGACGGTCTGCTGGTCCAGACCCTTCACATTTCGGGCTTTCCCTTCGAAACGGCGTCGGACGAAGACCTCAACTATCGCAAGTCCGTCCGGGAGACGGTTCTGCGCAGCGCCGCCACCTCGCGCCTCGCCCTCTGGCATCATGTGGTCCGGCGGCGGGTCACCCCTGAATTCCCGCCCGCGCCAGAGGAGCCGTTCTGCGCTGATCTCGACCGGAAGTGGCGCGAGCAGCTGGAGGCCCGCCAGCTGTTCATCAATGACATCTTCCTGACACTTGTCCTGAGGCCGACCCAGGGCCGGGCGGGGCTGATCGAGAAGGTGCTGCGGGGGCCGCGCCAGAGGCAGTCCGAGACCGCCCGAGACCTGCGCGAGCTTCACGCCGTCCGCGAGTCCTTCTCGGCCGCCCTGTCGCCCTACGGCGTTCGCACCCTCAGCCTCTACGACGGTCCCGGAGGCGCCCAGTACTCCGAGCCGTCCGAGTTCCTCGCCCTTCTGCTGAACGGGGAGGGCCGGCCTGTCCTCACCCCATCCGGTGAGATCGGCGCCGCGGTCGGACAGCGCCGCCTGACCTTCGGCCTGGACGCCATGGAGCTCGGGACTGGTCATGGGGGCGCGCGAAGCTACGCCGCCGTGGTGGGCCTGAAGGACTATCCTGCGCGGACGGCGCCGGGCCTGCTCGACGGCGTTCTTCGCCTGCCCCACGAGATGGTGCTGACCGAAAGCTTCGCCTTCCAGGATCGACAGGCTTCACTGGACCGGATGGGCGTGGCCCTGCGCCGCCTCAAGGCCGCCGACGACGACGCCTTCAGCCTCAGGGGCGAGCTTGCCCAGGCGCGGGATGACGTCGGCGCCGGCCGCACGGCCTATGGCGAGCATCACCTTTCGATCCTTGTCCGCGCCGACTCCCTTCCGACCCTCGACTATGCGGTCGCGGACGTGCAGTCCGCCATGGCGGAGGCTGGCGCCCTTGCGGTCCGGGAGGACGCCAACCTGGAACCGAGCTTCTGGGCCCAGTTCCCCGGCGGATTCCGGTTCATCGCCCGGAAGGGGCTGATCTCTGCAGGAAACTTCGCCAGCCTGGCCAGCTTCCACAACCATCCCACCGGTGAGGCGGCGGGTAATCACTGGGGGCCGGCGATCTCGGTCCTGGAGACCACCGCCTCTGGTCCCTACCATTTCAACTTCCACCAGGGCGACCTGGGCAACTTCACCTGCATCGGGCCTTCAGGGTCCGGCAAGACCGTCCTGCTGACCTTCCTGCTGGCCCAGGCCGAGAGGGTCCGGCCGCGCATCGCCTACTTCGACAAGGATCGCGGCGCCGAGCCCTTCATCCGGGCGATTGGCGGCCGCTATGATGTCCTGCGACCGGGGGAGCCGACCGGCTTCAACCCCCTGCTGTTGCCCGATGAGCCCGGCAACCGCGCCTTCCTGACGGAATGGCTGGCCCAGCTCCTGTCTTCGGACGGATCGACCCTGAGCGCCGATGACCGGGCGGTGATAGCGGACGCCATCGACGCCAACTTCGCCCAGCCGACCAGCCACCGCAGGTTGCGCTTCCTCCGGGAGTTGTTCCGGGGCGGCCGCCGCCCCACCCCCGGCGACCTCGCCTTCCGGCTGGGCCCCTGGTGCGAGGCGGGAGAGCACGCCTGGCTGTTCGACAACGCCGAGGACCAGCTCAGCCTGGAGACCCGCGTCCTGGGCTTCGACATGACCCGGGTCCTGGATGCGCCGGAGGTCCGTACACCCGCCATGATGTACCTGTTCCACCGGCTGGAGCAGAGGCTGGACGGATCCCCCGCCATCTTCGTGGTCGACGAGGGCTGGAAGGTCCTGGACGACCCGGTCTTCGTCCGGCGGATCAAGGACTGGGAGAAGACGATCCGCAAGCGCAACGGTCTGGTGGGCTTCTGTACCCAGAGCGCCTCGGACGCCCTGGACAGCCGGATCGCCGCGGCCATCATCGAGCAGGCCGCGACCCAGATCTTCTTCCCCAACGCCCGGGCCAAGCCGGACGAGTACATCGACGGCTTCGGCCTCTCCGAGCACGAGTTCTCTCTGGTCAAGTCCCTGCCGGACACTTCTCGGTGCTTCCTGGTCAAGCGGGGCGACCATAGCGTCGTGGCGAGGCTGGATCTGTCGGGGCTCTCCGGACCCCTTCAGGTGCTTGCCGGGACAGAGCGGTCCGTCCGGCGTCTGGACCAGCTGCGGGCGGTGGTGGGTGATGCGCCCTCGGCCTGGCTTGAACCCTTCATGGCTGGGAGGAGCGCGCCATGATCCGGGCCTGTCCCTCCTACATGGACGCCGGCCCCATAGATGGCGTGCTGGCCACCATCGACTGCCAGACCCGCGTCTACGCCCAGGGCGGCTACGAGGCCCTGACCCAGGGCTCGGGACTGTTCGGAGCGGCGTTGACCCTCCTGTTGACCATCTATGTAGCCCTGATCGGCTGGCGCCTCCTGGTGGCCCCGGAAGGCGCACGGTTGTCGGAAGCTCCCGGCGTGGCCCTGCGCATCGGCGCCATCCTGGCTCTTGTGACCAACTGGTCTGTCTTCCAGACCCTGGTCTTCGACCTTGCAGACCGGGCGCCGGTCCAGATCGCGGCCGCGGTGTCCGCGCCCTGGACCTCCGGCGGGGAGGGGCGGAGCCTGGCGGCCCGTCCCGTCGCCGGCCTCGACCAGGCGCATGCCGAGCTGCGCCGCGCCGCCGCCGCCTTCGGGGTCCGGGCGCCGCCCAACGCCAAGGCCTACGCCAGCGCCGAAGCGGCCTCAGCGGAGGCGCTTTCCCTCGCCGCCGACGCCCTGATGGTGATGAGCGTCGGGGTCATTGGCGGCGCCAAGCTCGCCATTGGCGTCCTGACCGCGGTAGGGCCAGTCTTCATCGCCCTGGCCCTCCTGAACGTGACCCGGGGGGTTTTCTTCGGCTGGGTCCGGGCCCTCGCCGGTTCCGCCCTCAGCCTGCTTGTCGGCTGGGCCCTCCTGATCCTGCTCCTCGTCGTCCTCGCGCCCTGGCTGGCGGCGCTGGCGGCGCAGAGGGAGGCCCAGGCCCTGGAACCCCGCATGGCCACCAGCCTCGCGGCCCTCCTTCTCGTCTTCGCAGTCGGGCAGGGCGTGCTCATCGCCGCCGCCTGGGTGGCCGCTCTCGGTCTGAGGATGGGGACCCCCGCTGTTCTTCCGGCGTCCCCCGCGGGCGCCCCTGTTCGGCCGGAGCTCGCCGCCGCCCCGCAGGTCGCCTCGCGCGCCGACCGCCTCGCCCAGGCGCTGACGCAGGATGGGCAGCGGTTCGAAAGCCGGGTCCGGGAAGTCACCCTGGCGGGCGCGGCCGCCCGCCCGTCTCCGGTGCAGGTCGTCGGCGTCCGTCCTGCGGACACCATCGGGGGCAGCTACAGAAGGCCGGTCGCAACGCGACGGCGTGGAGGCGCATGATGTTTCGCTCCGTCCTCATCGCGGCCTGTCTCGCCCTGACGCCGGCCGCCGTTCTCGCCGTGACCCCCCGCGCGGGCGGGGGAGATCCCCGCATCCATTTCGTAGACTTTGACCCGATCGCCGTGGTCGAACTCAAGGGCGCCCTCCGGCACCAGCTGACCGTCGAGTTCGATCCCGCAGAGCGCATCGAGAACGTCGCGATCGGCGACAGTCTCGGCTGGCAGGTCACACCCAACCGGCGGGCGAACCTCCTCTTCCTCAAACCCATGGCGCGCCGGCCTGCCACCAACATGACCGTGGTCACCAACCTGCGCCGGTACAACTTCCAGCTGACGTCGCTGGCCCAACCGACACGAGGCATGCCCTTCACGGTCCGGTTCGTCTATGCGCCGCCGGTCGCTCTGGTGCAGACGCCGCCGCCGCCGGATCCGCCGCCGGAGGTGCGCAATGCGGCCTACTCCTTCCAGGGCTCCCGGGCCTTGCTGCCGGTTCGGATCTTCGACGATGGCCGGGACACCTACTTCGCCTTTGCCGGGGATGAAGACCTGCCCGCCATCTTCGCCGTGGAACCCGACGGCGCCGAGGCGGTGATCAATCTCCGCCTCCGGGACGGGCTCTTCGTGGCCGACCGGGTCGCCCAAGGCTTTGTCCTGAGGCGGGGCGGGGAGGTCACCCGCGTGTTCAATGACGGATATCGCCGGCCTGAGACCAGCCAGGTCCCGGAAAAGCGCCGTTCCTTCTGGCGGAGATGAAGATGGTCGAGAACAAGGCGGACACCCCGGCCGGTCCGGCCAGCGAGGTCCTGACGCGCGCTGCGGACTCCCTTCCCAGGGTGAGGGCCCCGGATTCGCCCCTGGTCTTCTGGGGCGGCATCGGCGGCGCTGTCCTGGCTGGCCTCCTGGTCTTCAATGGGCTCAACGCTTCGCGGGGCGCCCAGGCGCAGGTCACCCCTCCTCCGGCCACCGAAGCGCCCCCGCCCGTCGCCGCGGCGCCGGCCCCGGCTCCCATGCCCCCCCCGCCGGCGACAGAGACCCCGCCAGGCGTTCCCTTGCCCGCCGCCAACACGGAGGACGCCTATCTCCGGTCCCCGACCCTGGTCGTGGACCTCGCGCCACCAGAGGGCGCAGTCCAGGCCCCTGCGGCCATTCCGGCGGCTCCGGTCTCAGCGCCGTCCGAAGCCCCTGGCTCGCCAGAGGAACGCTTCGCGGCACGGACCATGGGGGGGAGCAGCGAAGGGGCCCGGGCCATGCAGATGAGGGACCTCAGCCGCATTGTCCCGCAAGGAACCCTGATCGCCGCCGTCCTGGAATCGGCGATCAACTCCGATCTGCCCGGCGCCGTTCGGGGGGTGGTCAGCCGGGATGTGCGAAGCTTCGACGGCAGCCGGGTCCTGATCCCCAGGGGCTCGCGGCTGGTCGGTGAGTACAAGTCCGCCGCTTCCATAGGGCAGACCCGCGCCTTTGTTGTCTGGAGCCGGATCATCAGCCCCACCGGGGTCAGCATCGACATCGCTTCCCCCGCCGTCGACCGCCTCGGTCGGGGCGGGGTCGAAGGCAAGGTGGACAACCACTTCCTTGACCGCTTCGGCCCCTCGATCCTCCTGACGGCCCTCAACGCCGGCGCCACAGCCGCCGCCAACAGCGGATCCAACAACAGCAACACCACCCTGATCCTGGGGGGGGCCGGGCAGGCGGCCGTCTCGACCGTCCGGCCGACGGACATCCCCGCCACCCTCAAGGTCGACCAGGGGGCGGCGATCCAGGTCTACGTCGCGCGGGACCTCGACTTTGCGGGCGTCGTCCGCTGATGAACGCCAACGTCTATCTCGGCGCCTTCCTGGCCCCTCTTTCGCCCTGGCTGGGTCGGCCCGAAGTGACAGACGTCCTCGTCAACGCCCCCGGCGAGGTCTGGGTTGAGACGGCGACGGAGGGCATGCGCCGCGAGGCCGCCCCCGGACTTGATGAGACCACCCTCCAGCGACTCGTGCGCCAGATCGCGGCCTATAGCAGCCAGGGCGTGAACCGGGAGCAGCCGCTCCTGTCGGCAACCCTGCCAGATGGCGCCCGCGTACAAGTCGTAGCGCCCCCGGCGACCCGGGGCGGGACGGTCCTGGCCGTACGCAAGCACCTGATCTCCGATCTCAGCCTCGAGGATCTCTCGGCAAGCGGGCTGTTCGTTCGTCCCGCCGGAGAGGATGCCGGGGCGTCCGGTGACGGGATCATGGCCGGACTCCTTGAGGCCGGTGACCGGCTGGGCTTCCTCCGGGAGGCTGTGCGCCGGCGGAAGACGATCGTGATCTCGGGCGGCACCGGCAGCGGCAAGACCACGCTCCTCAATGCGCTCGTCAAGGAAATCGACGAGTCCGAGCGCCTGGTCGTCATCGAGGACGCACCGGAAATTCGCCTGGACCACCCCAACAGCGTGGGCCTGATCGCCGTGAGGGGCGACATGGGCGAGGCGCGGGTCGATGCCGACGCTCTCCTGATCGCCGCCCTGAGGCTGCGGCCCGACCGGATCCTGCTCGGGGAACTCAGGGGATCCGAGGCCTTCGCCTTCCTGCGGGCGGTGAACAGTGGACATCCGGGCTCGATCACCACAATCCACGCCGACAGCCCCGCTGGCGCTCTCGACCAGATCGGCCTCCTGGCCCTCACCTCAGGCCTGGAGTTGGGCTGGGACAAGGTCCAGGCCTATGTCTCGCGGGTGATCGACGTCGTGGTCCAGATCGAGCGGTCCGGAGGCGTCCGCCGGATATCGGATGTCCAGTTCCTGGGCCGGCGCGCCTGAGGTCGCCGGGCGGAAGGTCCCGCCCGGCCCAGGACCTGTCTTCAGAACTTGGCGGAAAGTCCGAGGGAGTAGGACTGCCCGATCTCGAAGCTGTTCGTATCGAACCGCTTTCCACCCGCAGCCTGGTACTCCTCGGCGTCCGTCCCAGTCAGGTTCCGCGCCTCGAAGGAACCGGTGAACTCCCGGCCCTGGATCTCGAAGTTGCGCCGATAGACGAAGTCGACCCTCATGCCGGGCTTCTGGACCAGGTCCGGAAGGTCGATGCTGCTGGACCGGGCGGAGACGCGCTCACTGGTGTAGGTCACCAGCAGGGTCGCCTGCGAACCGGCTTCGTCGTTCTCGAAGCCCAGCTGCAGGTTGGCCAGGTGATCGGACTGCCCCTGAAGCTTCTCCCCCCCCGTCAGGTAATCGCGGGCGGGGGGGGTGGGGGGAACCCCCGTGATATCGAGGGTGATGGTGTCCCCGTCCGAAACCTTCAGCTTCGAGGTCGTGTAGGTGTAGTTGAGAGACACAAGCCAACGCCGCTCATCGACCCAGCCCGTGCCGGTTTCCGGTTCGAAGAGCTTCTTGAACTCAACCTCGCCGCCGTAAATGTCCGCGGCAGGCGCATTGTAGAAGGTCTGGCGGAAGGCGCCGTCCGAGCCCAGGACCGCGAGGGCTTCGACGGGCTTCTCCATGTTCTTGTAGAAGGCGCCGAAGGTGAAGTACTGGCCCTTGCTGAAGTAGTGCTCGTAGCGGGCGTCGACGTTCACGAAGGTCGTGTCCTCGAGGTAGGGATTCCCTGAGAGGATCCGGTCGGTCTCCGTGTCCCGGTAGCGCTGCGGCGCCAGTTCCCGGAACTGCGGCCGGCCGATGGTCTGGGACAGGCCGAAGCGCAGCTGCTGGTCCTCTGCGAAGTTCCAGGTCAGGGTCGCCGCCGGAAGGAGGTAGTCCTTCGAGACGCTGCGGCTGAAGATCGGCGCCGCGGTCGGCGCGAAGATGTCCAGGGTCTTCACGGACAGGTCCGCCGTCTCGTAGCGCAGGCCAATGCTGCCCCTCAGCAAGGGACGGATCTCGCTGTCCACCTGGACATAGGCCGCAGCCACTTCCAGCCCGGCGTCATACATGGCGGCGTCCCCGGTCAGGGAAGACCCTGTCAGTTCCCGCAGCATGATGATGTCGTCGTTGATGTTCCGGTCCGCCACCAGGTAGTCGATCCGCTGGCCGGCGTAACGCGCCGGGTCCCAGTTGCGGCCCTGGTCGTAGGTGAAGTCCCGACGGACAGAGGTCCGGGTGTTCCGCTGCCAGGCGGCGCCCATCTTCAGCTGGGCCTGCCGGACAAAGTCCACGGGGAGGTCATAGGCGAGGTCAAGGTTCGCCGAGCCGATGTTTTCATCCAGGTCCGAGAAGGAGACCAGCTGGTTGGCGCCCGACAGCAGGGCTGTACGCCCGCCGGTCGCCGACAGACCGTACCGATACAGCCGCTCATACGGCGCCTGACGGGCCGTCCGGCCATAGGTCCCGCGCCAGGCGAGTTCCCAATCCCCGAGGAGGTGTTGGCCTGAGAGCTGGCTCAGCTGCAGCACGCGCTCGTACCACTCAGAGTTGTAGGCGTTCACATTGGTGTTGCCCTGGGACTGGGCCGTATTGGAGGTGATCCGGGCGCGCTTCGACGTCGAGCGGATCCAGAGACCGGTATAGCGGACCTCATTGTCTCCATTCTCCCAGGCCAGGCCGCCAAGGCCGCTCCAGGCGATGTCGTTCTGGTTGGCCTCGAAGGTCGCATCCGTGGCGAGGGCCAGTCCGCCGGTGTCAGGAACCGCGGTCTGGCGCACGCCCTTTCGCGTCTGCCAGCCGTTCCGGTAGCTCAGGACCCCGATGGCGCCGATGCGCCCATAGTCGGTATCGAAGGTTTGTCCGCCTGAGACGTCGAAATTGCCGTTAAGCGGCGTCTTGTCCCGCTGAAGGACGTTCAGCGGGGCATTGGTAAAGCTCCGCGCGACAGCCTTGTACTGGTCCGTCGTCAGCCCGCCCGTGGCGCTTCCGACCACCACGGGGCGGTTGGCGGCGAACTGGCGAACGCCCACGGGCAGCTTCCGGGCCCCGTCGTCGAACCCCAGCCAGTCGGTCTCTGACCCGTAGTAGGTCAGGCCGCTCTTTCCCGACGTCACGGTGTCGCCGCTTAGGCCAACGCCCACCTTGAGGAAGGGCTCGTCAGGGGTTCCGACCGTCTGCAGGTCAATCACCCCGCCCCCGAACTCGCCGGGATAGTTGGCCGAGAAGGTCTTCTGGATCACGGTTCCCGAGAGGATCGAGGCGGGGAAGAGGTCCAGGGGAATGACGCGCTGCAGGGGTTCAGGGCTGGGCAGAGGAGAGCCGTTCAGCAGGGCCTGGGAATAGCGTTCACCCAGTCCGCGGACATAGACGAACTTGCCCGACACCAGGGAGATGCCCGTGATCCGGGTCAGGGCCTGGGCCGCATTGTCGTCACCGGCCCGCTGCACGTCCTCGACACTGAGGAAGTTCGCCACCTCGGCGGTGTCACGGATGACATCCGGGATAAACCGGCCGCTGACGATGATCTCTTCGACTTCGGTCCCCTCGCCGGGCGGAGGGGTCTGGGCGAAGGCCGAGTGCGCCGTGGTGAGGGCGGCGCTAGCCAACAGGAGGGTGCGGAGGGTTCGGGTCATCGGGATCGGGCCTTCAAGGGGACAAGGAGGGAGGCGGCGGGATCACCCCGCCGCCCTGCGCTTCTCGGATCAGCAGGAGGCCGCGCCCGCCAGGCCGCAGGTCCAGCCGACGTACCAGTTGTCTGTCAGGCTGGAGACCGCGCCGATGTAGGTCGTCGCCAGGAAGAAGGAGGAGGCGGGGATCGGGTTGGTGGCGACCCGTCCGCTCTCGTTCGAACCGTTGATGAAGCCCTGGGAGAAGGTCGGGGTGTAACCGGTCGCGATGTTGTTCGGGCCGGCGTTGAACAGGGTCTCGGGACCGGTGGGCTGGTCATTGTCCGTGGTGCGGAAGGGACCCGCGCCGCAGGACAGGGCCACCGAGGAGAAGGTGGGCCGGGGCTCAGCCATCGTCGAGGAGCCGTCGACGTCGATGCAGGGGATGGACGGGTGGGCCGAGTAGATCACGCCGTTCAGGAAGTCCGCCCGGGTGCCGCCGTTCAGGACCAGGCCCTGGTGCTGGCGGGAGTCAAAGGTCGAGGTCGCCAGGCCGAGACGGCAGACGAAGTTGGAAACCTTGGGGTGGGCGCGCAGAAGCGGGAGACCGCCCGAGGTGGAGCCGGCGCCCGAGATCTCAAAGCAGCGGGCTTCTTCCGTGGGGCGGTCCGAGGTGTTGATGATGTACTGGGCCGAGCCGGTGTAGCCCTCGTCGGTATCGAAACCGTCGTCATCCCACTCGGTCAGCACGAGGCGGCGCACGTTCACCGTACCGCCAAAGAACTCCACCGCATCGTCCGCGCCGCCATGAACCTGGACGAAGTCGACCACCGTGCCGTTGCCGACGCCGCCGAAGGTGATGCCGTTCAGCTCCTCGTTGGGAGCCACTTCGTAGCCCGCTTCCTTGACCTGGACGTAACGGAGAACCCCGCTGTTGTCGTTCGACGCATTGCCGCCCCAGTTGATGGTCGGGATGGCTTCGAAGCGGAACTCGCAGTTCACCGGATTTGTCGGGAAGCTGGTGGTGGTCGGTGGGCAGCGGTTGATGGGCGCCCGGCCGGCGATGACAATGCCGCCCCACTGGCCCTTGAGGTCAGGGCCGCCGTTCAGGTCGTTCAGGCTGGTGAAGATGATGGGGCGCGAGGCGGTGCCGTCGGCGATGATCCGCGATCCGCGGTTGACCGCGATGTACTCGGCGATGCCGCCGAACACGATGACGCCCGGCTCGATGGTCAGGACGCCGGATTGAACGCCCGTGCGGGGGTTCTGGGCATCGGGGCCGAGGTCCTGGCCCACCTCGGTCTTGCCATCGACCCGATAGGCGGTGCCCGGCCGGTAGGGGAGGGTCAGGGAGCCGGTGACGAGGCGTGGGATGCCGCAGGAGCGCAGGGTTCCGTTGGCGATGGTGCCGAGGTTGATGAACCCGGTGGGGCAGTCGGCTGAAGCCGAACCGGATCCACCGGACCCGCCGGAACCGCCACCCGTACCCCCGGTTGCGAACTGCCCCTCACCGGGCGAAGCGATGCTGGATCCGCCGCCGCCGCAGGCGGCCAGCAGGCCGCTCGCAGCAACGCTCAGGGCAAGGATCTTCAGCTTTCCGAGAGCTGTCATGGGTCGGTCTCCACCGTATCGACGTTTCGCGCGCAATAAGGGAGTGGTGACCGCGCCAAGACCGGCCTCCCGAACACCCCTTTGGGACAGGTTCTAGGCGCCGCCTGTGACGCCCAGCCTTCACTTTGATGACAGATACATGTCAGTTCGGATCCGGGCAGGGACCCCGGCGCTTCAGAGGAGGCGCCTGTCGCCCATGGCCTGCTCAGGGATGTCCGAGACACACACTCTCCAGGGCGGGTCGATGGCCTGGACCATGGCGCCGGCGATGAAGACCGTGTCCAGGGCGAGGGGCTCGACCGAATCGGCGGACCTCCCCCTCGTCCACGGGGCTGTTCTCCGGGTCCCGGAGCGCCCCCATGCAGGCCGGGGCGTTCCGTCCGGGGATTCCACCGGCAGCGAGCGCAAGGGTGCAGAAACCTGCAGCCTGCCGCTTGGTCACCTACTGGCGGCCCCGCCGGGGGTCTGTCAAATACCGGGGTGGGCGCCGTCCCGCGTCCCGGACCCGGAGATCCCGCCATGCGTGGAAAGTGCCTCTGCGGCGACATCGCCTTCGAGTGCGACGCCGCCCCCGTCGTGACCGTCGCCTGCCACTGCACCCACTGCCAGAAGACCAGTGGCTCGGCCTTTTCGGTCAACGCCATCGTCCCCGGCGCCGCCTTCCGGCTGACAGGCGCATACGCCGTCTTCGCCGACCAGGGCGAGAGCGGCGGGTCCGTCGAGCGCTGCTTCTGCCCGAAGTGCGGCTCCCCCCTGGCCTCGCGCCTCGGCAACGGTATGGTCGCGGTCAAGGTCGGCGCCCTGGAGAGCCAGGAGGATGTAACCCCCGCCCTCCAGCTCTGGACCCGCAGCGCCCGGTCCTGGTCGAAGACCCTCTTGGCCGCCCCCGGCTTCGAGACCAACCCCCCCTCGGCCTGACCTGGAGATCCGCCGTGCTTGCTCCCCTCGTTCCGGCCGCCATTAGCCCTGAGGACGAAGCCCTCCGCTCAGAGGTCCGGGCCTTCCTGGCCGAGCGCCTCGCCGGGGTCCCCGGCGCCTTGCGGGCGCGGACCTGGATGGGCTTCGACGCCGACTTCTCCCGTGACCTCGCCGCCCGCGGATGGGTGGGCCTGACCCTGCCGGTGGAGTTCGGCGGCGGCGGCCGCAGCCCCTTCGCCCGGTTTGTCCTGATCGAGGAACTTCTGGCGGCGGGCGCCCCCGTGGCCGCCCATTGGATCGCCGAGCGCCAGAGCGCGCCCCTCCTCCTGCGCTACGGGACCGAGGCCCAGCGCCAGGACATCGTGCCGCGCATCTGCAGGGGCGAGGCCTTCTTCTGTATCGGCATGAGCGAGCCCAACTCCGGCTCCGACCTGGCCAGCGTCCGCACCCGGGCCGAGCGCACCGCCACGGGCTGGCGTCTGAACGGCTCGAAGATCTGGACCACCTACGGGCATAAGGCCCACTACATGGTCGCCCTGGTTCGGACCAGCGGCGGGCCGGACGATCGGCAGTCGGGCCTCTCCCAGCTGCTGATCGACCTGAAGACCCCCGGGGTCACCGCCCGGCCGATCCGCGACCTGGCGGGGGACGAGCACTTTTCGGAGGTCTTCTTCGAGGATGTCGACCTTCCGGAAGACGCCCTGATCGGCCAGGAGGGCCAGGGCTGGTCCCAGGTGAACGCCGAGCTGGCCTTCGAGCGTAGCGGACCCGAGCGTCTCTATTCCTCCACGGTTCTGATCGACGAATGGATGGACTTCATCCGCTCGCGGGGCGGACCTACGGAGTCCGAAGCCGAGCTGGCGGGGCGGATGCTCGCCCGGCTGGCCACCCTGCGGAACATGTCCCTGGCGGTGACCGGCCAGCTGGCCCGGGGCGAGAGCCCCGTGGTCGAGGCTTCCATGGTCAAGGACCTGGGCGCCAGCTTCGAGCAGTCGATCCCCGCCCTCATCACCGATCACCTGGCTTCGGTGGAGGGGCCGGTCCCGGCCCCGCTCCTGGCCACCCTCGACTATCTGGCGGGCATGAGCCCGACCTTCTCCCTGCGCGGCGGCACGCGCGAGATCCTGCGGGGCATCATCGCCCGCGGGCTCGGACTGAGGTGAGGCCATGAGCGACGACCTGTTCCTCGATTCCTTCCGCAAGCTCCTGGACGGCCTGGGCGCCGATCCCTGGCCTGAGCTCTCCGCCTCAGGCTTCCTCGATGTTCTCCGGCCCGAGGCCGAGGGCGGGGCGGGGCTGGACCTCTCCGGCCTCTTCCCCCTGGCTTTCGAGACCGGGCGCAGGTCCGAGCCGCCGGCCATCGTCCAGACCCTGCTGGCCCGCCTCGTCGATCCTGAGGCCCTGGACTGCGCCGATGCCGCTCCCGTGCTGGCGGCGGGCGGCGTTCCGGCCGAGACGGCCCGCGCCCTCTGCGCTGCGGCGGACGCGGCCGTCATGGCCGGCCTGATCGACTCCCTCCAGGCCATGACCCTGGACCACGCCTCGACCCGCCGCCAGTTCGGCCGCGAGATCAGCAAGTTCCAGGCGATCCAGCACCAGATCGCGGTGATGGCCGAAGAGGTCATGGCGGCGCGGATGGCGGCGGAGACGGCCCTGATGGGCGCCCCGCTCGAGGTTTCCGTGGCCGCCACGGCGGTCGCCAAGCTGCGTTGTGGGGAGGCCGCGCTCGTCTGTTCCGGTGTCGCCCACGCCGTCCATGGCGCCATCGGGGTCAGCGCCGAGCACGCCCTGCACCGCTATACCGGCGCTTTGCACCGCCTGCGCCTGTCGCATGGGGGAGAGGCCTGGTGGGCCCGCCGCCTGGGCGAATGGGCCCTGTCGCAGCGCGAGGACGCCGCCACCCTGGCCCGGAGCCTCTAGAGCCCGTCCAGCCGGCAGTCCCGCGCGACAAGGAAGGGCCGCAGGGCCTTGTAGGCCTTTGCGTGCCGCAGGAGCGGTATGCGGGGATAGAGGTGGTGCAGGATGTGGAACTGCATGCCTGAGGACATCAGATTGCCCAGCCGGCTGCGGAAGGCGCGGGTGTCGCGGTAGCGACCCATCTCCGCCGCCGGATGGTGCGGCGCCCAGCTCAGGTAGAACTGGATGTAGGTTGTCCCCAGGATGCGGGGCAGCCACCAGATCAGGGCCGCCTCGATGGCGAACCCGGACCAGGCCAGGCCGAAGAGGATGGCGTGGTAGGCCAGGGTGTAGAGGGCGGCGACGAGCCCCGCCTTCTGGGCCTCGTTCGTGCCGATCCGCGCCAGCGCCTTGCCATAGTTCCCGCCTGTCGCGGACCCCGGCTGTCGGTGGGCGAAGGTGTTCAGGAGGTGTCGCCAGGCGTTCGGCGCCTTGGTGTGGATGTCGGGGTCCAGGTCGGGATGGTTGGCGTGCAGGTGGTGCTCATAGTGAGTCAGGCGCGCGACGCCATAGGGCAGCAGCATGGGGAGGGGCGACAGATGGCCCACGAGCTCGTTCAACCAGAAGAGGGGCTCGCCCTCCCGGGCGATGATCCGGTGCTGGGCCTCATGTGAGGGCAGGTAGCAGAGGGCCACGTTGAGGGTGGCGATGGGGAAGGCCGCCCAGAGGGGCAGGAGGCCTGAGAGGGTCAGGGGCCAGAGCGAGAGCCAGACCGCGAGGTTCCCGAGCCCCCAGAGGACCGATCCCCAGGGCAGGCCGCCCATGAACCGGGCCGCCGTTTCGGTCTCCAGTCGGTTGAGGTCCTGAGCGGGCAGGGCGCGGAGGGCTTCGACGGACAGGTCGGTCATACCCAGCGGCCCGTCTTCTGGGCGATGGCGCCCCACCCACCCCCGACCAGCAGTCCGATGGCCAGGGGCCAGGGCGTGCCGCCGATTGAAGATACCGTTCGTTCAAGGACCTGGGCGATCAGCGGCGCAAGGAACCCGATCCCGAACAGGAATGTGAGGTTCTGGAAGATCAGGGGCAGGATCCGGCTCACGGGGCTTCCTCTTTTCACCTTCCGGTATGGAAGGCGAAAATGACGGGTGCGTCAACTTTCAATCCGACTTGCGGTCTCGACGCCCTCGGGGCGCCCCGGTCGCGGCCCTTGCTGGGCCCTCTGCGTTGCTGAAAGTCTTTCCCTCGACAGGGCCCTGGCGGAGATCTGAACCCCCCGCCAGGGCGCCTTGCCTCAGGACTCCATCTCTTCCCGGATCGTCTTCCGAGCCATCCAGAAGAGGAGGAAGGCCAGCACGCCGAAGCAGGTGGAGATCATCAGCGCCCAGCGCACCCCTTGGGCCGAGCCGAGGCCCACGCCGTTCGCCATCACGTCCGAGATGATCCCGACGACGGTCGGGCCAAGGCCCAGGCCGATCAGGTTGATGACGAAGAGAAGGATGGCGGAGGTGGTCGCCCGCATGTGCGCGGGCACGATGGACTGGCCGATCGCGTACACCGGTCCGTACCAGAGCGAACCCAGCAGACCGTTGATCACGAGGATCCAGAGGGCCACAGAGGCCGATGGCACGCTCACCGCAATAATGTAGACCGGCACGGCGATCAGGGAAGCGATGGCCGGAACGACGACATAGCCGCGCAGGTCTGTCTTGGCGAAGCGGTCAGCGATCTGTCCGCCCAACCAGGCGGAGATCATGCCAGCCGTTCCCCCCATGAGGCCCAAGGCCAGGCCCATGAAGCCGACGGACTTCAGCTCGAACATGCTGGCCAGGCGGGCGACCTCCTCACCGTGGACCCGAAGGAAGAAGCTGGCGGTGAAGGGGGCGTGTCCATAGCCGATGAAGGCCTTGATGGCTGCGCCGAGGGCGATCAGCCAGAAGGTCTTTTTCTTCATCAGGTAGGCCAGAGTCTCTCGGAAGGTCGCCTGGGCGGAGGTGATGCGGGCGCTGTGTTCCGCGAGGATCTTGCGCGGCTCACGAAGGGTCAGGAAGCAGAGGGCGGCGAACAGGAGTCCCGGGACGCCGGCGACGAGGAAGGCGACCCGCCATCCGTACGCATCGGCGATCAGGCCGCCCATGACCAGACCGAGAAGGCCGCCCAGCGGGGTGCCCATCGAGTAGAAGGCCAGGGCCGAGGCCCGCTTCTCCTTGGGCACGTAGTCGGCGATGAGGGAGTGGGCTGGCGGCGTGCATCCTGCCTCCCCGATTCCCACGCCGATCCGGCACAGGACAAGCTGGACGAAATTGGTCGTTGCCCCGGAAAGGGCTGTGAATCCGGACCAGACCGCCACGGAGGCGCCAATGATCATGGGCCGGTTTCGCCTTTCGGCAAGCTGGGCCAGCGGGATCCCCAGGATGGTGTAGAACAGCGCAAAGGCGAGGCCGCTCATAAGCCCCAGCTGCCAGTCCGCCAGCTTGAGCTCATTCTTGATGGGCTCAGCCAGGATGTTGATGATGGACCGGTCGAGGAAGTTGATCGTGTAGATCGCCAGCAGAAGGAGCATGGCGTAGCGCGTGTATGCAGCGGAATAGGGCGCCTGGCCTACGGTCGCCGTGGCGGGCGGCACGATGGGGTCCGCCGACGGCGTTGCGGTTTCTGTCATTTGATTTTCCTGGGCTCCCTCAGGCGTTTTCGTGATCATGGCGACTTACGCGGGATTTTCTAGTCCGGCGCGCTGTCGATTTTCTCCATCGGCGCCCGGGGCGGCGGCCTGAGGATGAGGATCAGTGGGATCATGGCCAGGGTGATGAGTGTCATCCAGCTGAAGATGTCGACATAGCCGATCATCATGGCCTGACGGGTCACTTCTCCGTTGAGCTGCGCCAGGCCCTCGGTCGTCGTGAGGGCGCCCGGAATGGCGATCACGTCATTGAGCATGGGACTGGTGGGGTCCATGCGGGACGAGAGCTCGCTGTGGGCCAGCGCGCTGTTCCGCAGGACCATGGCCTGGACGATGGAGATGCCGATGGCCGATCCCATGCTTCTGGCCATCGTCGACAGGATTGTCCCTTCCACCCTGTGCGCAGGACTGAGGGTCACGTAGGCCAGCGTGCTCAGGGGCGCAAAGAGCAAGCCGGTGCCGGCGCCCTGGATGAACCCGCTCACGATGATGGGCCAGTCCGTCATCGACAGGTCGAATCCGGCCATCGCCCAGAGGGAGGCGATGCTCAGGACGGTGCCGATGAAGAGCACCTGCCTCGCCCCGAGTTTCTGGATCAGGAAGGGGACCATCAGGAAGGAGATCAGCGAGCCCAGGCCCCGGCTCACGCTGGCTTCACCGGTCTGCATGGCCGAGTAGCCGAGCAGGTTCTGCATCAGGACCGGCAGCAGGGCGCTGGTGGAGAAGAGCAGCACACCGACAAAGAAACTGAAGATCGTCGTGCCGACGAAGTTCCCATCCCGGGCGAGGTCCCGGTGGAAGAAGGGGTGCCGCGCCGTTGCGGACTGGACCAGGAAGACCCAAAGGCCCGCCAGGGCGAGCGCAAGCCAGGCCCAGATCTCCGGAGACTCCCACCAGTCCTGTCCAGGGCCGCGGTCCAGCATGACCTGCAAGCCGACGACAAATGCGGTCAGGGCGGAGAAGCCGATGAAGTCGAAGGG